>CACZVR010000003.1 GCA_902784675.1 uncultured Bacteroidales bacterium
TGCTGCAGCCCATGTGGGCGGCATCATGGCCAACCTGAAATACCGCGCCGACTTCATTTTCCAGAATCTTGCCATCCAGCAGAACGTCATCGGCGAGAGCTGGCGTCATGGTGTGAAGAAACTGCTCTTCTTGGGCAGCACTTGCATCTATCCTCGCGAGGCTCCGCAGCCTATCGGTGAGGACGCCCTGCTGACGTCGCCTCTGGAGTACACTAACGAGCCCTATGCCATCGCCAAAATTGCTGGCCTGAAGATGTGTGAGAGTTTCAATCTGCAGTACGGCACCAATTTTATTGCTGTGATGCCTACTAACCTGTACGGTCCCCGTGACAACTTCAATCTTGAGACCAGCCACGTCATGCCCGCCATGATCAGGAAGATGCATCTGGCAAAACTGTTGAACGAGGGCGACATGGACGGTATCAGAGCCGATTTGGACCGTCGTCCAGTTGAGCACGTCGACGGAAAAGCGCAAGATGAACAGATTGTGACCGTGCTTGAGAAATATGGCATCTTGAAAGACCGCCTGCGCCTGTGGGGCACCGGAGCACCGATCAGGGAATTTCTGTGGAGCGAAGACATGGCCGATGCCAGCGTCTATTGCCTGGAGCATATTGATTTTGATGACGTGCGCGGCACGGGCGACGAGGTGCGCAACTGCCACATTAACATCGGCAGCGGCAAGGAGGTCACCATCCGTGAGCTTGCCGAGCTGGTCAAGCAGACCGTGGGTTACCGCGGCATTATCGAGTGGGACGCCACCAAACCCGACGGCACCCTGCGCAAACTCACCGACGTGAGCAAACTGCACAGCCTGGGGTGGCACCACAAGATGGAGTTGGAGGATGGTGTACCCGCCCTGTACCGCTGGTATATCAAAAGTTGAGAGGGCTACTCATTTTCTATCGTTTTAACTGATAAAACTGAAAATATTTAACTGATTCTTGTGACATTACGAATTATTATATAAATTTGCGATGATTTTGTTTATTATTTAATACCTTTTGCTTATGAAAATGAGACTTACTTTTCTTTTACTGGTTTCCTTGTTTGTGGCCAGCGTGTATGGTCAGGCGCCCTATGGGACTATCCAAGACAAGGACAATGCCTATGTCAATGGCCGGCAAGAACGTGTCATCAAGAAGAGCGTTCGCTTTGCCGACAAGGCGTTCACCCCTGCTTTGCAGCCCAAAGCCGAAGCTCCCACTGAGCTTGATTCCAGCCTGTTTGTGCAGCCCGAAGGCGAGCTGCAGCTCATGAGGCGCTCGGGCGTCGATTATCTGCCAGTTTGGGGCCAGCCTGCACCTGCAACCTATGAGGAGAAAGGAACCTATGTGGTGAAGGGCACTGACGGCAACTACTACTTCAAGAATTTCGTCACCAACATGTGCAATGGCGGCACGTGGATCAAGGGTGAAGTCGAAGGCAATGTCATCACCGTGAAGATGGGACAGATTTGTGCCCAACTGTGGTTTGACAACGGCGCGACGAACCAACTGTACACCTATTATCTCCACGCTCTTAAAGAGCAAGAGGAAGTGGGCACTGACTGGGACGGCAACGAGTATACCTACACGGTGTATGTTCTGGACGAGGAAATCACCGAGATCAAGTTCAACATCGAGGCCGACGGTTCGATCACCTCACAGGACGGAAACGTGCTGTATGGCGGAATGGAGGAAAATGAGGACGGCACCTTCAGCTGGCCTGGCTATGGTGACATGGATTGCACGTTCTTCCCCTTTGACGAAGAGCCGCAAACAGCACCCGAAGAGGTGGAATACAGTGACTATGTGTTCAGCAACTATCCCTATGCCACCGACATCGCCTATCGCATTCTGCAGGGTTGTATCCTTGACAATGTGTTCTATGTGAAAGGCCTTGCTGAAATCATGCCAGAGGCTGTCATCAAGGCCCAGATTGAAGGTGACAAGGCACGCGTTGAGACCAACCAGTTCCTGGGTGTTGACCAGAAATACAGCACGCTGGTCTACTTGAAGCCTTGCAGCTTCACCATCGAGACCGACGAGTGGGGATGGAGCACCATCTACACCGACGAAGTGGATGAGATGGTCATGGACTATGATGCCGAAGCAAGCCGATTTGCCAACGATGAATTGGGTCTGCTCATCAATGCGGGCAAGATGGCCGTGCTCAGCCACGAGCAGTATCTGCGTCCCACATTCTATAAGTTCGAGGAGAAGGCCGCCACGCCAGCGTCACCCGAGTGGCTGCAGTACTACCCCTACACCGAAACCGAATACAGCTCATGGGGTTATGCCGGTTTCAACATCTTCACCAGCGATGTGGATGACAACTATATCCTGCCCGAGAAGTTGTTCTACACCTGCTATCTTGATGAGACCCCCCTTGTGTTCAGTCCCGAGGATTATCCCGAACTGGAAGAAGACATGACAGTGATTCCCTACGGCTTCTCGAACTATGACATCGTGGCCAGTGGTGCTATTCACTACATCTATTTCCACACGGGAGATTTCGATAAATTCGGTGTGCAGACTATCTATCGCGGCGGTGGTGAGGAAAAACGTTCTCCCATCATCTACTACAGCGAGTCGGGTATTGACGAGGCTGTTGCCGGTAATGCCGTTGTGGTGGAGACCTCCTACTATGACCTGGCCGGCCGCAAGCATCAGGGTCTGAACCGAGGCCTGAATATCGTGGTCATGAAGTACTCAGACGGTACCGTCAAGTCAACCAAGGTAATGGTGAAATAACACCCATCGCTACAAGTCAACAAAAAGCGGGATGCATTGCGTCCCGTTTTTTGTTGTCCCCTGTGGCAGTGACGTGAAATGGAACATATTTCTATATTACGAGCCAGCGGCTCGTAATACTTTGACAACACAGCAGAATGTGAGAACTGCTTGTGATATACTTGTTAGTGATGATTGTTGCGGGAGGTTTGCTGTCGCCCCGATGGGGCTAGGGTGGGGGCGGGTACTATTGCAGGGGTTTCACTCGGCTTCGCCTTGTTGCGCCCCTGCCTATGCCCTGGTCGCTCCTAACGGAGCTTTGTGCGGTCATCGTTGTTTTTGGGAAAGGATGACTGTTTTTTTTGTGGGCGTTTGGTTGCTTTTTTAGGTGATTTGGTGTAAATTTGCATCGGTATTAAAGATTCATCCGCGATTCGATTTACAATTTTAAGCACGATATCACGATGAAGGATGTCATGATTATTTGTGGGGGCCGACATGTGGCCGAGCGGATTTTGGCATAAATGGATGATAAAGCATCGAAGAGAGCGGATGATTTAAAGAAAGGATTGATTATGAAGAAAGAACTGTCTGGTGGTTGCGGCATCGCATTACTCGGATTTGTGGCAATGATCATTGTCTTTGGCGTTGTCGCGGTGTTTTCAATGCGTGCGGATGGAGAGGCCGGTGAGGGCGCTTTAGGGCTGATGGTCCTTATCGCAATACTGTTGCCGTTCCTCTATTGGGGCTATTCGATGTTATACAAGTCCATGCACCCTGGCGAGCCGGTAAAACTCACTAAGAAAGCGAAGCAATATGGCGGTGGAGTCTTGCTTGCCCTGATCGCCTTGATGGGGTGGGCTGTCATGACGAACAAACCCGCCGTGAAGGAGGCCAAACCCATCACCGAGATAGCCCAAGAGCCCAATGAACCCAAAGACAGCGTGGTCATCACCGAGGTGATGGAAGGTGACCCCTATAAGGAGTTGGATGAGCTCATCGGCTTGGAATCGGTTAAGGAGGAAGTGCACACGCTTGCCAATTTTGCCAAGATCCAGCAACAGCGCAAGGCGCAGGGTCTGAAGGTGCCCAAGATGTCGTTCCATCTCGTGTTCACCGGTAGCCCTGGTACGGGAAAGACCACTGTGGCGCGCATTGTGGCGCGCATCTACAAGGACCTGGGAATCCTCAAGAGCGGTCACACTGTGGAGACCGACCGTTCGGGACTCGTGGCAGAGTATGTGGGACAAACTGCCATTAAGACCAATGCCGTGATTGACTCGGCGCTCAACGGTGTGCTGTTCATTGACGAGGCCTATGCCCTTGTGCCCGAAAATGCTGGCAGTGACTACGGTCAAGAGGCCATCTCCACCTTGCTCAAGCGCATGGAGGACGACCGCGACAAATTGGTGGTCATCATCGCCGGCTATCCCAACGAGATGAAGCGCTTCATCGACTCCAACCCTGGACTGCAGTCACGTTTCACGCGTTACATCAATTTCCCGGATTACACCGATGCGGAGTTGTTCGACATTTTCCAGTTGTATCTGAACAAGAACCAGTACACGATCACTGATGATGCCGCCCAGTTACTCAAGGCAAACTTCAGCTATGCTGTGGCCAACAAGACCAAGAACTTCGGTAACGCCCGATATGTGCGCAACATCTTTGAGCGAGCCGTCGAACAGCAGGCCAACCGCTTGTCAACTCAGCGCAGCATCAGCGACGAGGAACTGTCCCAACTGACAAAAGAAGACATCGAGAACGCCTTTAAGCTGAGAAAGTAGTCGCATGGCTAGAAGCCGGCAGGAGAATTTCGCTGGCAAAATATATCAGTGATTGCAGAGATATCCGCTGCTGGTGTCATGGCTCATATTGCTGGCACCAGTAGTGGAACCGCAACAGGAGAATGATTGCTGCGGTGCAGAACAGTTTGTTCCAGACCGAGATGTTACCAACAATCGCAGGTGTCCAGCACACGGCTATCATCAGCACGCCTGTCACGACATGAATAGTTACCATAAAAATCTTGTCCTTGTTCATAATCTTAAAAACACTAGTTCCTGATTTTGGCCTTAAAATGTAAAAATGCCCCAAAAAATTAAAAAGAAATCCGATAAAATTCTTCGTGAATGAATTAAAGAATCTTTAATGCTTTCGTAAGCATTTGAGTATTTGATAACTACATCTCAATTTAAGCTGTATTTGGAATTAATTTTGAATTTTTTTATTTTTGAACTATATTATAAGTGTGAGAATCATTTCTAATATAGAACGACTATGAGATTGCAGATGCCAAAAATTCCCAAGTTAAATCCTCGTGCTCGTGTGGGTGAGACAGTGTATTACCGCTCGCCTGCTAACCCGTATGCAGTGAAAAGATCGGTAGTCATTGAAATCAGGAACGGTCAGGAGCAAGTGATGCAGAATGGTGACATCGTGAAACGCTCAGGTCTCTTTTTTGACGATTCCACGTTCCCGACCCGAGAAGCTGCTGTGAGCCACATCATGGCGACGCTGATTGAGCGCATCAATAGACGTCAAAAAACAATTGATACGCTCATCCACGAGCAAGAGAAAGAGCGTCGCGTCCTTGCCACGATGCAAAAGCACAATCCCGGCCAACCAGAATGTTATGATGTCGTGAGGTCTCAAGTATCCAATGAAGATGAATTCGTTTCAGATTTTTCGGGAAAGTGTTGAATAAGCCGAAGACAATGAGTAAATGTCGATTTCTTGGTCGCAATTTACAGTAAAATGTCAGCAAGGCCGATAAGTACAGGCTTTGCGGGCCTTTTTGAGGGTTAGCTTTCTTTGCCACAGTGAGAAGGGAAAGCGCTGGGTGTGTTAAATTAATGTTAAAGACCCCGTTTTGATTGAATTTTTTGCCCCATCATTCCATATTGCTTTATGAGAGTATGTTGAACAATTTAAATCATTTCAGTTATGACCATTACCATTAAAATCAACAATCTTTATCTGATGAATCGTGCCCACAACTATTTCTACAACAAAAAAGTCCAGACCATGTTGTGCAACAATGAAACTGAATTGACCCTCTTCAACCTTGACCGGACTGAAGCAGAACTCTTGCTTATTGCCTTCACCAAACACTTCCATTTGAAAACTGCATTGCATCACCCCCTTGCTGCATAAGCAAAAAAGCGACCTTGCCGAAAACAGTCGGTCCAGATTTTGAATTTTTTCCAGGTTGTTTCTATATTATCTTGGCGCTCATTTTTAGCGAATAATTATTCGTTAAAATGAGTTAAATTATTCGTGGATATTTGGCTGGACAGATAGATTTTGGTATATTTAACCTTGGAAAACCACTTGATTGTTGTTGAAACGACAAATCATGAGTGAAAGAGAGGCATCCGAAACGCTCACTTGAAGGGAGTAGGAATCACCGAATGAAACAAATCATTGATTATGGGGTTTTTATTAAACAGTGAGACCAGTATGAAATGCGGAAAAATTGTGTATGTCGACATGGACAATGTGCTTGTTGACTTCAAAAGCGGGCTTGACCGAGTGCCCGAGGCGATTAAGGCGGATTATGCCGATGACGGGACGGGCAAGACGCACTATGACGACATCCCGGGGATTTTCTCGCTGATGGACCCGATGCCGGATGCCATCGAGGCCATAGAGGAACTGGACAAGTTTTTTGACCTCTATATCCTCACCACAGCGCCGTGGCTGAACCCGTCGGCATGGAGAGACAAGCTGGAGTGGGTGCAGCGCTACTTCGGCAAAGACAAAGGCACTATTTTCTATAAACGCCTCATCATCTCGCACGAGAAGCAACTGAACTGCGGTGATTTCCTGATTGATGACAGAAAGAGAAACGGCGCAGACAAGTTTAAGGGCGAATTAATCCAATTCGGCTCGGCAAAGTACCCTGACTGGCCCACAGTAGTAGAGTATTTGTATAATCATCAGGACTAAAGCAAATGAAAACTGTAGATTTAGAAGCCCTGAAGCAGCAGCTTGAGGCTGCACGTCACGGAGACCGTGAGCAACAAAAAGCATTTCTCTCGTCAATCAACTATCACTCGTCGAACTGTGTTGTGATCAACGAAATGAATGACACGGACCTGCAGTGGATCGCGCCGCTTGCTCTTGACTTGTTCACGCCGGCAGTTGACGTGCTCGTCGGTGGCATGAGGCGTAAATGCTGCCATTGGGAAGAGGATTTTCTTGACGACGATACCGGGGATATGGTAACCGTGTTGCGTTCAGACGAAATTGAAGGCGAGACGGTCTTCACTCCCGACCGCGCGCTTCTTGACCAAATCGGCAAGAACGTCCTTGCGTCATTCAATCAACTCAACAATGACGAGTTGAGGGATTTGGCGTTCTGGTGCGAGTCACCTGAGGCCAGAGATGCGATTGACGAAGAACTCTATCGTCGTGATGATCCGATTGCCATCAGTGAACGCGGTGACCTGTACCAGTATGGAGACGAGGAGAACGGCATCTTCATTGACTATGAAAAGGCGAAGACCTACTATGACCGCGTGGGTGAGGAATTTGACCCTGTAGAAACCGCCCGACAGCGCCGTTATGATGCGGAGCATACCGATTACCCCGAATTCACCTACTACCGCATTGCCGGAGATGATGAGCCAGCCGTGAAAGCGCTGCTCACCGAATTGTATCAGAAATACGGCGAGCATTCCGAGCCTTTCTGGTATCTGCCGCTTGAGATGGTGATGAAGACGCTTGTGGGCTCGGATGCCTATGTCGGATACATCCAGTCCATCCATGAGGGTGAGCCTTGTGAAATCTCGGTCGAATTCTACGAAGCCAACCGCGATAGCCTGAAATATGCGCTGTTGCAAGTCTTCCCCAATCTGACGATTGAAGTCGTCGATCAAGACTGAGGTTTTTATTTGAATGGTAAAAATGGGTATATTAGCAAAATTGTTTAATACTTAATTATTTCTTTTATTTATGTTGACAACGAATGGTAACAACGGTAAAAAACCGTACACACTTCGGGAGATTGTGGAAATTGACTATCCTGAGTTTTGGGGAGGTGCTAGCGAAAGTGTTAGAGTTGCTGGTGAATTGCAAAAATTGGCAATAGAATTACTGCCGGTTTTTAAAAAACCTTTGTCTGTTGATTTAGAGCAATTAAAGGCCCAAGAAGAGCTGCAATCCTTTTTTGTGAATTATCTCAAGGCGCGCTCTATATATGGATTAGCTTACATGATATCGGAAATTGTGGATAGCGAATGTCGCAATCTAGCCATGGCGGACAATTGCCAAGACAGTGATAGTATTGATAATGCGGAAGGAGAGTTAATTGATATTATGACACTCGTGGAATCTCTGTCAGGATCTATTGAATCCATTTTCGATGACAAGACAGGTCTCTCGAAGTTGGAAGAAATGCTTGATACCTTCAGGATTGATACTGATAAGCCTAAATTCGATTTTCTTGTTTTGCCGAACTGGTCGTATCGAGATATTATGGGCTCAATTAATAATCGTGGCCTTCTGCACGAAGATTTGTGGAACTCCGTTTTGAATGATATTGCACCCAAAGAGGCAAATATTGTTGCCCTATTGGAAAGGCCGGAAGACAATGAAATGGTGCGTATATATTAAGGACTTCTTGCTGTTCATTGCCCATGCTGTTGCCTAGATGCGCAAGAGCATCGAGCAGGCCATTGTAAACGCTTGAGTATAGTGGCATTTGAATGCGCAATGGCATAGGAGGGCGTTTGTGTTTTTCTTGTTGGGATTTTGGGGACAAATGTTGGATTAAAAAATGTAATGATTATGGGAAAAATAGTGAAATTCACCTGTAAAAAATGCGGGTATGTCGTGGATGAACTTTTTCTGGGTCCTGGTTTTATCAGTAATCAAGTGGCATTTAAGTGTTTGGACTGTCATGGCATCATGAGCAAAGAGGCAGATGACAATGGCCATTTAACAGATGACCAGAAAACGTGCTCGCACTGTAATGGCGCGAATCTTGTCCCGTGGGACGGAAAGTGCCCGAATTGCGGAAACAAAATGAAGGACGAATGCATCGGTCTGTGGGACTGACGCTATCTTTTGATGGGTCTTTAGTAAACGGCCATTTAACGGCCGTTTGTTTTTTGCCGTGGAGTCAGTGTAAATTGTTGTAATTTAGTGGATTGCGTATTGAGATGAGTTTGGCACGGTAATTGCAGATATAGGTTCGAACTCATAATTTTTGGAGGTTTTTTAGGGTTAAACATGATTGTCAGCATGGCTCGGGAGAGTAGTGCTGATTTTTTTTGCTACCTTTGCAGTGGAACTAATCGACACTGACTATGACGGAGAAAGAGAAGATGCTGGCTGGGCAACTGTATAGCGCTGTGGACCCGCAGTTGATCAAGGAATTGAACGAGACGAAGGATGTCCTCCAGGAATATAATCGGCTGAAGCCGACTCAACGCGCTGAGCGCACGGCGATGCTGAAGTCACTGCTGGGAAGGGTGGGCGATGATGCCATCTTGATTAATCAGCCGTTTTATTGCGACTATGGCAAGCACATCAGTGTGGGCAAGCGTTTCTTTGCCAATTTCAATTTCACTGTGCTTGACGAGGCACGCGTGACGATTGGCGACGACTGCTTCATCGGGCCAAACGTGGGCATCTACACTGCATGCCACAGCACCGACCCGGTTGAGCGCAACACGCGTCAGGAATGGGCGCTGCCGGTGACGATCGGGGACAATGTGTGGATTGGCGGCTCGGTCACGATTTTGGCGGGTGTGACCATCGGTGACAATGTGACGATTGGCGCCGGCTCGGTGGTGACGCGTGACATCCCGTCGAACGTCATCGCTGTGGGCAATCCCTGCCGTGTCATCAAGAAGCTGTAGAATGCAACAAATGCCGTTACAGTCCTTATGGACCATAACGGCTTGATGCGTTTGAAGTGCCGCTTGTCGCGGCGCCCCTACAGAGGGGATTACTTGTAAACGGTGTCGCTTACGGTGAGGCTGTAGCGACCCTTAGCGCGGCGACGGGCCAGAACCTTGCGGCCGTCGGCGGTGCGCATGCGATGACGGAAGCCATGCTTGTTGGCTTTCTTGCGGTTTGAGGGTTGGAATGTACGTTTCATTTCTTATCTCAGTTTTTTAGTTGTTCCGAAAAATTTTCGCAAAATGCGGTGCAAAATTAGTGCTTTTTTTGAAATTACACAAATCCAAATGAATTTTTGCAGAAAAGTTTTTGTTTTTTTTCTCAAAAACACTACTTTTGCACCCACAAAAGACTGAAAAAACAATATTTATATAAACTATAGCACAAGATTTGACTTATGATTAATGCTCAAGACATTAAGAACGGAACGTGCATCCGCATGGACGGCGATCTGTATTTCTGCATTGAATTCCTGCATGTAAAACCCGGTAAGGGTAATACTTTTATGCGCACTAAGCTGAAAAACGTGGTTGACGGCCGCGTGCTGGAGCGCCGTTTCAACATCGGTGAGAAGCTTGAGGACGTGCGCGTGGAGCGTCGCCCCTATCAGTACCTCTACATGGACGGTAATGACGCCATGTTCATGAACAACGAGACTTTTGAGCAGATTCCCATCGACAAGAACCTCATCACCGGTGCTGACTACATGAAGGAAGGTGACATCGTGGAGGTTGTCAGCGACGCCTCGACCGAGACCGTGCTGTTTGCCGAGATGCCCATCAAGACTCAGCTCAAGATTACTTACACCGAGCCCGGCGTGAAAGGCGACACTGCCACCAACACCCTGAAGCCCGCCACCGTTGAGACCGGTGCCACCGTGCGTGTGCCCCTGTTCATCGACACCGACGAGATCATCGAGGTTGACACTCGTGACGGCAGCTACGTTGGCCGCGTGAGGTAATCAATTCACGATACCAAAGAAAATGTCATCAAAGGATTTCCCCTTTGATGACATTTTTGTTTTCCGGCATAGGTCAGCGCCTATTTGCCTTTCAGGTACTGCCAGGACTTGTATTGTGCCTTCTTGAGGCTGGCCTTGTCGTTGGGGTTGATGCCATATTTCTCGGGAGGTGGGATGACCACTCGGGTGCCCGGACGGATGTTGTTCGGGTTGGAGATGATTGCCTTGTTCTCCTCGTAGATATAGACCCAGAACCAAGGGCTGCCGTAATGTTTCTCGGCCAGTGTGGTGAGCACGATTTGCGACGTCACGATGTCGGTCACCTGTTTGTGTGCTGCTGCAGGTTTTTCGGCCGCTACCTTTTCGGCCACCTTTTCAGCTGGCGTTTCTGTGGTTTTCTCGGCGGGTTTCTCGGCAGGATTACTGGAGAGTGTCTTGGCAATTTTCTCGGCGCGCTTTTCTTGCTCGGACTTCTGCTCGACAGGCTTGTTCTCGGCCAACAGGATGCTGTCGTTGTCGCTGATGGTGTCAGCAGCCATGACAACATGTTCTTCTTCACCGCTGATGCCGTTCTTGCCGTTGGAGCTGAACCACCAAATCAGTGCACCCGCAACGAGCAGGCCCAGCACCGGAATCCACCACTTGGGGGTGGGTTTGCTGTTGATTTCTTCAATCTGCTCGGGAGTGGGGGAGTAGGCATTGCGCAATTCAGGCCGATAGAAACGTTGGTTGGATGTCTCCTCCTCGACAGGTTCGGGCTCTGGTACCGGCTGAGAAGGACCGTCGATGGGGATGCCGATGAGCATGGGTTTGCGTTCCACGGGATTGTGCTCAACCGACTTTGCCATAGCGGGCGCGACGTGCGGTTTCGGCTCAGGCTTGCTTTCAGGCACTGGCGTGGGCTTGGGCTTTTTTGTCTCGGGCTGAAGTGCTTGTTTGGGTGCCTCTTGTTCGACAACGGGTTTGGGCGCGGGTACAGATTCTTCGACTTGAGGTTGCTCCTCGTCGCTGTCGGTTGTTATGACCGATGACGGGAAACGTTTGTCGATCTCGGCAAGTTGCTCATCGGTTATCGAATCGTCTAGGATGATGGTCTTGAACTGTGCGAAAGGCTCGTTGAGCGCCTCGGCAAGGGCCTTGTCGGGAGTGAAGGTGATGCGCTTGTGCGCCCCTGATTTGTCGGCATCCTTGCGAGCAGCCGATTCAACAACCTTGAATTCACCGATGCCCTTGACAGTCACCGGTCGGCCTTTGATCAATGTCTGTGAGATTGTGCTGAACAGTTCGCGCAGGAACAGCTCACACACGCGGTCGGTGGTCGATGTGGCCTCGGACAGCAGGTCGACAAGTTCGACAAATGTAATCTTGGTGTTCATAGTCGTGAGTTCCTCCTGTTATCTGAGTTTGTTCTTGAGCACATTGCTCACCTTGAAATTCAACACGATCTTGGGCGGTACAAGCATCCGTTTGCCATTGCGGGGATGCACCATCACGCGCTCATCGCGCTTTTTGGGCTCGAATGTGCCGAACGATGGCACAAAGACACTGTCCATCTCGCTGCACTTGGACCGCAGCACACCAGCCAGACCCTCAAGGAGTTTGCTCACATCCTCAGGCGTGCGTCCAATGTTCTGTGCCACGGTTTCTACCAGTTTCTTATTGTTCATTGAGTTATGATTCTTTTATTTGTTCTGCAAAATTAAAGATATTTTTTGTCATTAGATAATTTTCGTTTAATTTTGTCCAGTGATTTAACCAATTAATACCGATTATTATGAGAAAAATCGTGATTCTTGACGGATATGCCGGCAACCCCGGAGACCTCTCTTGGGAACCGATGCGTGCCCTTGCACCCTGTGACATCTATGACTTTGGCACCGCCGACACCGTGGTTGAGCGTTGCCGTGACGCCGAGATGGTGTTGACCAACAAGGTCCCCATCACTGCCGAGGCCATCGCCCAGTTGCCCGAGCTCAAGTACATCGGCGTGATGGCGACAGGCTTTAACGTTGCCGACGTCGCCGAGGCTACCCGTCGCGGCATCGTCGTGACCAACGTGCCGGCCTACAGCACCGACAGCGTCGCCCAACTCACCATTGCCCACTTGTTGAACATCTGCTGGCAGCCCCAGCACTACACCGACGAGGCCCGAGACCTGAAGTGGACCAACTGTGGCAGTTATGCCTATTTCAACACCCGCCTCATCGAGCTGGCCGGCAAGCAGTTGGGCGTTGTGGGCATGGGTAACATCGGCAGTGCTGTGGCGCGCATTGCCCAGGCGATGAACATGCGTGTGATGGCCTTGACCAGCAAGAGTCCCGACCAGTTGCCCGCAGGCGTCATCAAGGCCGACAACATCGAGCACCTGCTGCGCACCAGTGACGTGCTGACCCTTCATTGCCCGCTCAACGCCGACACGACAGGCATGATCAACGCCGAGCGCCTGGCCATGATGAAGCAGGGATCCATCGTGCTCAACCTGGCACGTGGTGCCCTCATCGTGGAACAAGATCTGGCCGATGCTTTGAACAGCGGACACTTGTACGCCGCCGCCATCGACTGCACCGCGGTCGAGCCGCCTGCTGCCGACCACCCGTTGCTCACGGCCCGCAACTGCTATATCACGCCTCACATCGGTTGGACCAGCTATGAGGCCCGTGTGCGCCTGATGGATGTCATCACCAGCAATGTCGCTGCCTATCTTGACGGCAAACCCGTGAACGTTGTCAACAACAAGTAATATCATCCAGTCATGAACGAACAAGAGAAGATTAACGAGGCCCTGGCATGGGCCGAGGGCACGCACTGTGCCATCACCGTGTGTGACCTGGAAGGCAAGGTGATCTTCATGAACGAGCGCTCAAGGGCCACTTTTGACAAGGACGGCAAGACGATGCTCGGCAAGAACCTGATGCCTTGCCACAGCGAGAAATCGCAGGAGAAAATCCGCCACATGATTGCCACCGACACCGTCAACTGCTACACCATCGACAAGCAGGGTGTGAAAAAGATGATTTATCAGACCCCGTGGCGCGACAGCGACGGCAAGGTGTGTGGAATGGTGGAGATCTCGATGGTCATCCCCGCCGAGATGCCACACTATGTGCGCTGATGCAGGGTGGGGTGGAGCCCATGGTGCATGAGCCTGCTATTTAGTTTTTTTACGACAATAGTTTGCGGCATTTCACCAAAAACTTTGTATCTTCGCATTTCAATAGCGACTGAAATTTAAGCAACCATTAATTGGCGAAACAAACATGAAAGGAATAGTACTGGCAGGAGGGTCCGGGACACGTCTTTACCCGGTGACCAAGGGAATCTCCAAGCAACTCATACCCATCTATGACAAACCGATGGTCTATTATCCCATCTCGGTGCTGATGCTTGCCGGCATCCGCGAGATTTTGATTATCTCGACCCCTCAGGACCTGCCCATGTTCCGCAGGCTCTTGGGAACTGGCGAGGATATCGGCGTGCGCTTTGAGTATGCCGAGCAGCCTCGTCCCGAGGGACTGGCCCAGGCGTTCATCATCGGTGAGGAGTTCGTCGGCAAGGACAGTGTGTGCCTCGTGCTGGGCGATAACATCTTCTACGGCCAGAGTTTCACACGCATGCTCATGGACGCTGTCGAGCGCACCGAGCGTGAGAATGTGTGCACCCTGTGGGCCTATCGTGTGAAAGACCCCGAGCGCTTCGGCGTGGTGGCCTTTGACGAGCATGGCAATGCGACCGACCTGGAGGAGAAACCCGCCCATCCCAAGAGCAACTATGCCGTGACGGGCCTCTATTTCTACCCCAATGACGTGGTGGAGATTGCCAAGCACATCAAGCCCAGTGCCCGCGGCGAATTGGAGATTACCACAGTGAATCAGGAGTTCCTGGCCCAAAACCGTGTGCATGTCCAGACGCTGGGCCGTGGTTTCGCATGGTTGGACACCGGCACAAGCGAGTCGATGGCCGATGCCTCTAACTTCATCGGCACCATCGTGACCATGCAGGGCGTGCAGGTCGCTGCGCTCGAGGAAATCGCCTTCCGCAAGGGATGGATTGATGCCGAGCAGTTGCGGGCACTTGCCGAGCCCATGAAGAAGAACAACTACGGAGAATATCTCCTTAAACTGGCCAAGAATGGAATCTGACGTCAACAACGCGCCCCGCCTGATCGAGTTGCCCAAAATCAAAGACCCACGTGGCAATTTGACCGTCATCGAGAGTGGCATGAATGTGCCGTTCGAGGTGAAGCGCAACTACTGGATATATGACGTGCCCAGTGGCATGTGGCGCGACGGCCATGCCTTCAAGACGCAGGAGGAGCTCATCGTGTCGTTGAGCGGCAGTTTTGACGTCGTGGTCAATGACGGCACCGGCGAAAAGACTTTCCATTTGGCGCGTCCGCAAATCGGGCTGTATGTGCCCCCGATGACTTGGCGTCACCTGGACAATTTCTCGACCAACTCGGTGGCCCTGGTGCTCTCGAGCACACACTATGACGCCGATGACTATATTGAGGATTTTGAACTTTTCAAGTCATTAAAGCATGGATAAAACCGCTAAACCTGAGATGATTGACAATCACCGTCGGGCTCGGATCAACGACTGCCGCATCATCAGCCTGAACCGCAACCATCACGCCAACGGCAACCTGACTGCCGTGAACAACGGTGATGAGCTGCCGTTTGATGTATTGCGCACGTTCTATATCTATGATGTGCCTGGTGGTGCCGAACGAGGCGGACACAGCCATCACATGAGCCAACAGTTCATCATCGCCATCAGCGGCAGTTTTGACGTGACCGTTGATGACGGCCAGGACCAGTTCACCTACACCCTCAACCGACCTTATCAAGGACTGTTGGTCGTGCCGGGCATCTGGAACCGATTGCACAATTTCTCGTCAGGGTCGGTGTGCCTGGTGCTGAATTCCCACCACTTTGACGAGGCCGATTATGTCAGGGACTATAACAAGTTCCTGGAACTGAAACGTGAATCATTAGAATAATAGACCCGACGATGAGACTGAAGTATCCATTTCTCGATTTGGCGCTTGCCCATGCGCACTATATGGACCAACTCAAGGCTGCGGCATGCGAGGTGATAGAACGAGGCCGCTATCTGCATGGCCCGCATACCGAACTGCTGGAGCAGGAAATCGCGCAATTGTGCCAGACAAAGCACTGCGTGAGCGTGAGCAACGGCCTTGACGCCCTGCGTCTCATTCTACGGGCCTACAAGGAGATGGGGCGGCTGCATGACGGTGACGAGGTCATCGTGCCCGCCAACACCTATGTGGCCAGCGTGCTTGCCGTGAGCGACTGCGGACTGGTGCCCGTGTTGTGTGAGCCTCGCGAGGATACCTTGAACCTGGATTCACGATTGCTTGAAGAACTGATCACGCCACGCACCCGTGCGGTGATGCCTGTTCACCTGTATGGCACGCCCTGCTGGGACGAAACGCTGATGCGTGTGGCTCGTGAACATGACTTGCTCATCGTCGAGGACAATGCTCAAGCCATCGGCGCAAAAAGCGCTGTTGCCGGTTTGAACGGCACCGTTGTCACCGGTGGACTGGGGCATGCCGCCGGCATCAGTTTCTATCCTACAAAGAATCTGGGTGCCCTGGGTGACGCTGGTGCTGTGGTGACCAACGACGACGAGTTGGCAGCCACGGTGTCGGCCCTTGCCAATTACGGTTCGGACCGCCGCTACCACAACATCTATCAAGGCTATAATTGCCGTCTGGACGAGATTCAGGCCGCTATGTTGCGCGTGAAGTTGCTCCACTTGGAGGAAGAGAACAACGTTCGCAACAGTGTTGCTCAAGCCTATAGCATCACTATCACCAATCCCAAGGTGAAGACCCCCGATTTCATCGAGGGGACCAAGCAGATTTGGCATCAGTATATTGTGCGTGTCGAGCAGCGGGATGAATTCCGCAACTATCTCACCGAGCATGGTGTGGGGTCAGACATCCACTATGCCACTCCTCCGCACCGTCAACCTTGCTATCAAGGCATTTTGCAAGGGGCATATCCCATCACCGAGCGTCTTGCCGATGAGGTGGTGTCGCTGCCCATTGCACCCCCGATCACGCCCGCCGATGCCTGTGCCATTGCTGAAATCATCAACCGATTCTGATCTTCTCTCATTGCAGTGGACTCACGTGGCATGAAACGGTTTGTCCTGCGGTCGCTGGTGGCGCTGCTGCCCGTGTTGTTGCTGGTAGCACTCTATGTAATCAAGGATCCGTTCCATGTTTTGCGACCTGGTGATGTCGCAGCTACACCTGTCGATACGGTGGCGCTGACGGTCAATACGGGTTATCAGTCGGTTGAGACGTTTAAGCGTCACAATGCCGAGCTGCATTACGACTCGTTTATCTTCGGCTCCTCGTTGTCGGGGTATTACAGGGTGGGGGACTGGAAGAAGCATCTGCCCGAGGATGCAAGTCCCATCCACTTCAACGCATCGCGCGAGACCTTGCAAGGCATCCTCAACAAACTCCATTTCCTTGCATCCCGAGGCGTGCAGGTCGCCCATGCGCTCATCGTGATGGAGGATGAGATGCTGCAACGCAAGCCGTTGGACAGTGATGTGCTTTACGTCCAGCATCCGCAGACCACGCCCAAGGTCTCATGGTGGGAATTTCATCAGCTCTATTTCAACGCATTCCGTCATCCCGAGCTGGTGGCGTTCACGCTTTGGCCGTCACAGGCGACAGCACGTCTGGTCCTGGAGCGCGGCTATGCCACGACCGACATCCCTGACCGCATCGAGCCCGTCAATGAGAGCTACTACGCCTGGGCCGACTCCTTGATCAGCGTTGATGCCGGTGCGTTTTATACATCTGCTCATCTGGCCAAGTATTCCCATCCCTTGCGCAAGCAGCCGTGCACCGACAAGGTGACTCCTGCGGTAGAAGACTTGCTGAGACAGATTGCTCAGGCGTTAAAGGAGCAGGGAACCGATTATCAGATTATCATTCCGCCGCACTATGCGACCGAGGCCATCTCCAGTTCAGACTTGTTCGCGCTGGAATCCATCTTCGGGAACGAGCGTGTGCACGACTACAGTCACGACCCGGTGATGGGTAGCGACTTGCACTATTACTATGATGACGGGCATTTGATTGCCAGCGTGTGTGCTCAACTCATGGACAGCGCCTATGCCGCTGTGACCTTGCCGTCGCCCTACCTGCGTGCGACGGTCGATAACCGTTGAAAATGATTTTTAGAGTTTGCGCAAAATCCAGGCCAGAGGCTCCAGGATTTTGAGGCACACCTTTGTGTCTTTTTCTTTTATGAAAGCCGCTGCGTCTCCCGAATTGTCAAAGCCTTGTGCCACGACAAAGTACTTCTTGTCGGGTCCGCCAAAGAGGACGTAGCTGCCCTGCAGACCGCACTCCTCGCGCAGGCGGTCACAGTAACTCTTGGCGTTGATGCGCTGCGAGAAGGTGGCGACAATGACGTTATAATCTTGAGCGGTTTGGGTCGAGTCGACGGTGTTGACATTGAGATAGACCATGCGCACGCTGTCACCGTTGATGACGTGTGTATAGCGCTGCCGTTCGGCCTCGATCTTGGCGTAGGTCTCGGCGCCGATGCCGGTCTTTCGCGCTTCGACGGCTTTCTCGTATGCCTCGCGGTAGTTCTTCTCGCTGCTGTGGCAAGCGGTCATCATCACTGCTGCCACCATCATTGTCATGATATATAATGCCTTCTTCATGATTACTTTTAGTTGCTAAAACCTAAGACCTAAAACCTAAAGCCTAATACCTAATGCCTAAACCCTATTTCGCCAACTCGATGACCTGAGCGTGCGTGATATTGCCATGGTCCAGGGTGAGCGTGATGAGGGTGCGCACCACTTGCCAGCCCTGCACGCCTGCAGCACCGGGATTGACCACCAAGCAACCCAGCGCACGGTCGGGCATCACCTTGAGGATGTGGCTGTGGCCACACACAAACAGTTTGGGCTGCGACAGTTGCAGACGTTGTCTGATGCCCGGTGCATACTTGCCCGGGTAGCCTCCGATGTGGGTCATGACCACCTTGACGCCCTCGACCTCAAAGATTTCCATCTCCTTGAAACGGCGACGCAGGCTCGCCCCGTCCACGTTGCCGCACACGGCGCGAAACACGGGCGCGATGGCCTCCAGGCGGTCGGCGATGTCATCGCTGCCGATGTCGCCGGCATGCCAGATCTCGTCGCAGTCGGCAAAGTGCTGTGTGTAGCGGTCGTCCCACCAAGCATGCGTGTCACTGATGATGCCGATTTTCTTCATCTCACTCTAAAGAGTTAAAAGACTTTAAGGTCCTTAAGGACTTTAAGGACTTTAAGGTCACAAGGCGAATTCCATCAAGCGGGCCAGGTACTTGCCGATGATGTCAAACTCCAGGTTCACCACGGTGCCCACCTCGATGCAATGGAAGTTGGTGATCTCGCGGGTGTAAGGGATGATGGCGACCTGGAAACTGTCGCGTTCGCTGTTGCACACCGTGAGCGACACGCCGTTGACGGTGACACTGCCTTTCTCGACGGTGACATAGCCCTTGCGTGCCATCTCGGGCGCCACCTCATACTTGAATGTGAAGTAGTGGCTGCCGTCCACCTCCTTGACGTCGGTGCAGACGGCCGTTTGGTCCACATGGCCCTGGACGATGTGTCCATCCAGGCGTCCCTCGATGAGCATCGAACGTTCCACATTCACCTCGTCGCCCACCTTGAGCAGGCCCAGGTTGCTGCGGTCCAGCGTCTCCTGGATGGCGGTCACGGTGTAGGTGCCGTCGCCAGGTAGTTCCACCACCGTGAGGCACACGCCGTTGTGCGACACGCTCTGGTCAATCTTCAACTCATCGGTGAAACTGCACTTGAGCGTGATGTGCAGGTTACCGCCGTCTTTACGCAATGCGACGACGCGCGCCGCTTCTTCTACGATTCCTGAAAACATAGTATATCTGTTGTGTTGTTTGTTGTTTCGTTTTGTCTAATAATTTGACAATGATATAGTTGCTGGTCCAACCCCTGCGGGGCTAATGCTAATTACACGAATTCAACCAATTTAATGCGAATTCATAAATTCTTTCGTGCAATTGGCTTCGCCGAGCTAAAGGTTCGCTTATTTAGCGAAATTGGCATTAAAAAAAACTTTCAGGGTCAACTCCTATATCGTTCCCAATAATTAACGCAGTGCGTTTGCCTTTATTGCCCACGGGCGACGTTGTCGCGTGCGGCATTCTGGAATTTGAAACGCTGCATGATGACCACGGCGACCACGAAAGCGACAAAATCGCTGGCGGGCAGCGAGAACCACACGCCGTCGAGGCCCCAAATCGAGGAAAACAGCAACAGCATGGGCAGCAGGAAGAGCAACTGGCGCGAGAGCGACATGAAGATGCTCACGCGCACCTTGCCTATGGTCTGGAAGAAATTGGTCACCACGGCCTGATAGCCGATGACTGGGAAGACGAGCATGTTGATGCGGATGCCGCGGATGGAGATGGCCAAGAGTTCCTGGTCGTCGGTAAACAGGCGTGTGCACGGCCCGGGCAACAATTCGCCGATGATCCAGCCGACGGTCATGGCAATCACCGATGCGGTGATGGTTAACCGCAGCACATGCTTGACGCGGTCCATGTTGCGCGCACCGTAGTTATAGCCGGCAATGGGCTGGAAGCCCTGACAGATACCCATGATGACCATGAAGAAGATGAAGCCCAAACGGTTAGCGATGCTATAGGCGCCCACGGCGAGGTCGCCGCCATAGGTCATCAGGGCGTTGTTCATGAAGATGGCCACCACGCAGCCGGTGAGCTGCATGGCAAACGGCGAGACACCGATGCTCACGATGTCCTTGACAATGTTGCGGGCAGGCACGAGGAAACGCCATTCCAGGTGCAGCAGTTCGCGCTGGCGGCTGAACTGCCACAGCTGCCAGCACAGCACAATGGCCTGTGCCAAGATGGTGGCGATGGCGGCGCCCTTGATGCCCATGTGCAGCGGCCAGATGAAGATGGGGTCAAGGATGGTGTTCAGCACCACGGTGACTATGGTCGCTATCATCGCGGCTCGTGGCTTGCTCGCCGACCGCAGGGCGGCATTCAGACCCAGATAAAGGTGGGTGATGACGTTGCCCACCAGCAGGATGAACATGTAGTCGTGGGCATGAGGCAGCGTCTGCTCGCTGGCGCCGAAGAAGGTGAGGATGGGGTCCAAGAAGATGATGGACACGATGCCCACCAGCAGACCGGTGATGATGTTCAGGGCGACCATGTTGCCCAGCACGTTGTTGGCCTTGTTGTACTGGCGTTGTCCCAATCGCAACGACATCAGCGTGGAACCGCCCACGCCCACCGCTGCGCCAAAGGCAGCACCGATGTTCATCAGCGGGAACGAGATGCCCAGGGCGGCCAGCGCCATCGGGCCCACGCCGTGGCCGATGAAGATGCTGTCCACCATGTTGTAGAGCGATGATGCGGTCATCGCAATCACACCGGGCAAGGCATACTGCCACAGCAGTTTGCCCACCGGCTGGGTGCCCAGAGCCAATGTCGCTTCCTTGTTATCCTTCATAGCGTTTTAGAAAAACCGCTGCAAAGGTACGCATTATTTCCCACACGCACCTGTTTTTTAAAACAACTTGAACAACTAAAACAATTTAGCATCTGCGCACCAATTTTTTAACGGCGAATTAAGCGGATTAAACGAATAGCATCAGCACTCTCTTAGTTTAACGCGGATTACGCGAATTAACGCGGATTGTTTTTTAAAAATCAGCGATAATCAGCGTAATCCGCGTTTATATTAAAAGAGAAGGCGGATGCCGTTGTATTTATTGTTTTCCTTTTAGTGGTGGGTTATTCTTCGAGGCCGAAGCAGGCTTTGATGGCCTTGCGGATGGCGCGGGCGTGTTCGCTGTTGCCCTTGAGGATGTTGAGGACGCCGCGCACATAGTCATCCCTGTTCTTGTAGCCGCACAGGACGGCGACGTTGCTCTCGCCGAGCATCAGCTTCTGATTATAGACCTTGAGGATGCTGGGATAGTCCTCGTTGTCCTCATAGACGTGGAACTCGCGGCACAGCTGGTCGTACAGGCCGCGCGGGTTGATTTCGCTCACGAGTTCTATCATGTGGTCTTCCAATGCGTTGATGCTGGTGAACTTCATGTCCACGCGTTTCTCCACATCGCGTTTCACGCGGTGGCGTACATGTTGCAGCGCCTGTTGCTTGAGTTCGTGGGTGAACAGGGCGATGACGCGCTTCTTCACCTTGGGGAAGACGATGTCGGGGTTGCGGCGTTTGTATTTGGCCACGGCACGGATAACGCCCTCGAGCATGAGGATATTCTCCACCTCGGCGACATTGGGCACCAGGATGTTCTTCTTGCGCAGGTATTCTACTTCCTCGTCGCTGCGGCGGTCGCGGTCCACGATGCCGCGGCTCTCGAGTTGATGGAGGTTCTGGAGGTCGCCAAAGGTGCGCACCGTCTCGATTACCTTGTTGCAGCTGCCCAAGGGCTTGACGGTGTATTCGGGGAAGATGAGCGGGTAGAGGCGCGAGTCGATGCTGTGCTTTTCGTCACCCTCGACGAACAGGACAGGCTTGCGGCTGCCCAAGAGTTCCAGCAGGGCGGTGTCCAGGTCGCGGCTTGAGGGCATCACTTCATAGTCCCATGCCTTGGCATCGGGGTCAAACTCCTTGACCCACACGCACTGGTTGTCGATGCGTGAGCTGGCAAAGCCCACATCGTGGGTGTTGTAGATGAAGGTGCAGTCGGGTCGCAGCTGCTCCAGCACATTCCACAGCGTGCGCATGATGCTGCTGTGGATGAAGGTCTCGGGATCATCGACCAGAATGGCGGCATCGGGCATGGCATAGAGCACCGCACCGATGTAGTAGAGGACCGACTTCTCGCCGTCGCTCAGTCCCATCAAGGGATACTTGTCGTCGTAGCCCTCGGTGGAGAACATCAGTTTGCCGTTCTCGCGCAGCACCTTGTTCTTGGGAAAGACCTCCTGCCACTTCTTGACGGTGATGTCGAGTTTGGTCTTGGGAAACTCCATCTGCTCGTCCATGAGTTGGTGGGCCTTGAAGTTCATGAGTTCACGGAACTCGTCGCTGAGCATTACAAAGAACAGTTTGTCAAACTCGGTCTGTGCCTTGTTCTCGACCAGCGGATTGGCCGCGTTCATCTTATTGAAGAGGTCATCAATGGAGCCGGGCATCACCTTGGCGCTGGGCGCAGTGGGGAAGAGGGCTTTCAATGCCGAGATGCGGTAAGCTTTGTTGCCCAATTCGTCGACCAGTGCCGAGCAGAAACGGCTCTTTCCGGCACCGTTAGTGCCGATGATCGTGATCTGTTTGGAGTCGATCAGCACGTCTGGCTGATGCCCGTCCATCCTTTTAGGTAATCTGATATCCATATCCCTTGTCGTTTTTGTTCTGGTCCTTTAATCTTTAACGCGGATTACGCGAATTACGCGAATTTTTTTTCAACCATGCTTTATTTAACGCGAATTATTTTGTCAATCTGCGTTTCATTTATTTGGCAGGGGTAAAATTAGACATTTATTTTTATTGTGGCAACGATTTGGCTGCCAAATTGTCGAAAATGGCGTTTTTTTTAACTTCGGCGCATGACCATTATCAATAAGAATTACTACCTTTGTCGGCGTTATGATGGACTATGTGAACGCTTTTGTGTCGATGCTGAACGGCATGTCGCCTTACCTGTTGTTGGGCTTTTTCATCGCGGGTGTGCTGCATGCGTTCGTGCCGTCGGCGATTTATAGCCGCTACTTGGCGGGGACTGGACTGCGGTCGGTAGCGACCGCGGCGGCATTTGGTATTCCCTTGCCGTTGTGCTCGTGCGGGGTGCTGCCCACGGCGGTGGCGCTGCGTCGCAGCGGAGCGTCGCGTGCGGCCTCGACGTCGTTCCTCATCGCCACGCCACAGACGGGTGTGGACAGCATCGCGGCGACCTATTCGATGATGGGCCTGCCGTTCGCCATTTTGCGTCCAGTGGCTGCCCTGGTGACCTCGCTGCTTGGGGGCATGGCCGTGGGACACTGGGAACGCAAGGGTGCCCTCGACGATGTGCGTGACGAGACCAGTTACGAATTCAGCGAGTTGCCGCAAGGCTTCTGGAACAAGGTAAGGGAGACGTTCAAGTATGGCTTCTTTGACATGATGCAGAGCATCGGGCGCTGGCTGCTTATCGGTCTGGTAGTGGCGGCGCTGATCACTGTGCTGTTGCCTGACGATTTCTTCTCGACCTATGCCCGCTGGCCGTTGTTGAACATGTTCGTCATTGTGCTGGTGGCCGTGCCGATGTATGTGTGCGCCACTGGTTCCATCCCCATTGCCGCCGCACTGATGCTCAAGGGCATGTCGCCTGGTTGCGCGCTGGTGCTGCTCATGGCGGGACCTGCTGCCAACGTGGCGTCGATGTTCGTTGTGAACAACGCTTTCGGTCGCAAGGCCACGGTGGTCTATCTGCTGTCCAT
This sequence comes from uncultured Bacteroidales bacterium, assembly GCA_902784675.1. Classification (GTDB taxonomy): domain Bacteria; phylum Bacteroidota; class Bacteroidia; order Bacteroidales; family Muribaculaceae; genus Sodaliphilus. The sequence goes on from CACZVR010000003.1 coordinate 24,090, forward strand.
CATCGGCGGCGCTATCGGCTTTGGCGTGCTGGTGGACTATTGGCCCGGTCTGCGTGAACTATTTGTCAACGCGCTGCCATGCCATGTGATGCATCACGGCATGCACGGCGCGTCATGGTTCAACACCCTGTGCAGCATTGCCTTGCTTGGCATGATTGTTGTGGCAATGGGTGCGAAGTATTGGAAATCCTATCAAATCAAACGTAATAAAACCGCAACAATGAAAGAATTCAAAGTGAAGGGCATGATGTGTGCCCATTGCAAGGCCAATGTCGAGAAAGGCATTGCCGCCTTGCCCGGTGTGGAAAAAGTCACCGTCGATCTCGCTAAAGGTACTGCCCTTGTCGAAGGCTCCATCCCCGACCAGATCGTGATCGATTGCATCGAGGACTTGGGCTATGAGGTAATAGATTAGGTTTTAGGTTATAGGTTTTTGGCTTTAGGCTTTAGGCTTTAGGAGTCGGATTCAACCTAGTGCCTAACGCCTAACGCCTAATGCCTAGTGCCTAACGCCTAGTGCCTAATGCCTTATTTAATCGCAGAGTAAATGGTGCAGACGCCTAGGGTGAGGCGCTTGAACGTGGCGTCGCGCAGGCCGGCCTCGCGCATCAACTGCAGCATGTTATCGCCTTGCGGAACAGCGGCGATACTCTGCGGCAAGTAGCGGTAGGCGCTCTTGTCGCCGCTTTTTATTGTGCCGATGGCAGGGATGATGTGCAGGGTGTAGAGATCGTAGAACCAGCGGATGATGGGGTTGGTGGGTGTGGAGAGCTCCAGCACGCACAGCATGCCGCCAGGCTTGAGCACACGCGCCATCTCGCGGTAGCCTTGCAGCAGATGCTCGAAGTTGCGCACCCCAAAAGCCACCGTCACTGCGTCAAATGCTTCGTCCTGCATGGGCAATGCCATGCAGTCGCCTTGTTCAAACGAGATATCCTTTTCTAAACCTTTTTCCTTGACCTTGCGCTTGGCTTCGTCAAGCATCCCCTGTGACAGGTCGATGCCCGTGATGTGTTGCGGCTGCAGCGAACGGTGCAGCTGGATGGCGAAGTCTCCCGTGCCTGTCGCCACGTCAAGCAGTCGGGTGGGGTGGAGCCGTTTTAACCGTTTGACAGCCAGTTTTCTCCACCAGATGTCAATGCCCATGGTCATGGCACGGTTCATGAAGTCATAGGCAGGTGCGATACTGTCAAACATCTGTCTGACCTGTTCGGTCTTAGCGCCCTCGCCATAGGGCTTTACCTGTTCGACTTGTGTACCATTGTCGCCATTCATTCCTTATCGGGATTTTGCTCAAAGAGTTTTTCCTCCTCGTGGAAGCGCTCATAGGCCTCGACGATGCGCTGCACCAACTGGTGGCGCACGATGTCCTTCTTCTCAAATTCCACCTTGCCGATGCCTCGCACACCGTCCAGCACATGCAGGGCGTGAATCAGGCCCGATGTCGTGCTGCGCGGCAGGTCAATCTGAGTGGTGTCACCGGTGACAATCATCTTTGAGCCCATGCCCAGTCGGGTGAGGAACATCTTGATCTGGTGCTTGGTGGTGTTCTGCGCCTCGTCGAGCACGATGATGGCATCGTTGAGGGTGCGTCCGCGCATGAATGCCAACGGCGCGATCTGGATCACGTTGTTCTCCATATATTCCTTGAGCTTGGCCTGCGGAATCATGTCCTCGAGGGCATCATACAGGGGCTGCAGATAGGGGTCGATTTTGTCTTTCATGTCGCCAGGCAGGAAACCCAGTTTCTCGCCAGCCTCGACAGCGGGACGCGAGAGGATGATCTTGCGGGCCTCGCGGTTCTTGAGCGACCTGACGGCCAATGCGACAGCCAGGTAGGTCTTTCCGGTGCCGGCGGGTCCCAATGCAAAGGTCAGGTCATTCTCGGTGAACTTTTGTACCAGCAGCTGCTGGTTGGGTGTGCGCCCGCTGATGGGTTTGCCGTTCACGCCATAGACGATGACATCGTCCATCTTGAGCTGTTTGGGCGGTGTGCCCTTGATGGTGTCGATGATGACATCCTCGGGCAGGGTGTTGTATTGCGCGCAGTAGTCGGCAAGGCTGTGGATTTTCTTCTCGAAATCGGCGGTCTCGCTGTCATCGCCGATGACCGTGATGACGCTACCCCGCGCCGCCATGCGCAATTTGGGAAACAGATTACGGATAAGTTGTATATTGCTATTATTCACCCCGTAGAAAGTCACGGGATCCACGTTCTCAATGATAATGTGTCGTTCAATCATTCAATGATAGTCAAAATTTAATCACTGCACAAAAGTACATATAATTTGTGCAAACCGAAAACAAAAACAAAGATTATTTGTTTTTTGTCGAAGCATTGTAAACCGAAGTGTGAAAAATGATGATGCGTTAAAGAAAAATGATTACATTTGCAGTTGGTTTTTCCGAAAACCCAGTGTGTAGATGTCACTTGAAGTCGGTTTATACTTGATTCCCACACAGTTGAGCGAGGGGCCGCTGGAGCGGGTGTTGCCTGCGTACAACACAGAGGTTGTGCGTCAGGTGCGCTTTTTTGTTGTTGAGAGTCTGCGATCGGCAAGACGTTTTCTCAAGAAATGTGACCGCGAGATCGACATCGACGCCCTCACGTTTAATGAGCTGAACGAGCACACCGACGTGCGTGTCACTGCTGCCCTGGAGGCCTTGTTGGAGCCGATAGGGCGGGGTGAGCCGGTAGCTGTACTCAGCGATGCCGGGTGCCCTGCGGTGGCCGATCCGGGTGCCGACCTGGTTGCCATCGCTCAGCGCAAGGGGTACAAGGTTTTTCCGCTGGTGGGTCCGTCAAGCATCTTGATGAGTCTGATGGCATCGGGGTTCAACGGTCAGCGCTTTGCCTTTGAGGGCTATCTGCCCATTGACGCGCAGGCCCGTCAGGCGCGCTTCAAGGAGATGGTGCGACGCATCGAACGCGAGCGCCAGACGCAAATTTTCATCGAGGCGCCCTATCGCAACAACCAGCTCATTGCCGACTTGACCCAGCGCCTATCTCCCGCCATGCGGTTGTGTGTGGCGAGCGACATCACGGGTGAGGGTCAGACCATCGTCACACGCACCCTGGCCGAGTGGAAGCAGGCGAAGTATGACTACCACAAGGTCCCCACAATTTTCTTATTGTATCAATAACGTCAATCATCCCATGGCAGGACACAAATATAAAGGATACACCAACGACGGACGTCCGTTGAAGATAGCGTTTGATGTGGACGGCGATGACACGCCGCCCGCACAGCCGATGGTCGAGCCGAGCATCCCCTTCACCTATGACACAGGGGCGGGGAAGGGCTTGTGCTTCATCAGCTTCGGCAGTGGCAGTAGCGGCAACTGCGCCTATCTGGGTACTCCGCGTGGCGGCATTCTCATCGATGCCGGCATCCGTGAGCCTGTCAAATATCACCGCAAGAAAAAGAACCCCGACAATCAGGTTGCTATCACTCTGGATCAGGCTTTTGCCGAGCTTGAGCGCAACGGCGTGTCGCAAGACATGGTGAAAGGCGTCCTGCTCACGCATGCCCATCAGGACCACATGCGGTGCCTGTATCCCGCCGTGAGCCGTTGCCACTGCAGCGTGTACTGCACCATGGGCGTGATGGCTCAACTGCAGCAGCGATGCCGCATCTCAAGCCGCATCCGCGACCACCATGTGCCCATCTTCAAAGAGATTCCTTTCCGCATCCTGGACATGGAAATCACAGCTTTTGAGACCAAACATGATGTCAAGAGCGTGGGTTTTAGCATTGAGTATGAGGGTGAGCGTTTTGTTGTGGGGTCGGATATGGGCTCCATCACCGAGCGCGCCGCTTATTACATGAGCCGCGCCAATTACCTGATGATTGAGTGTGACTATGACCTCAAGAAGCTTGAGGAAGGCGGTTACTCGGAATTCTTGAAAAACCGTGTGAAAAAAGACGACGGGCACCTGGACAACGTGGTGGCTGCCCGGTTTGTCGCCGACCATTACCATGAAGGCCTGCGCAACGTGTTCTTGTGCCACTTGAGCGAGAAGAACAACGACCCCGCGCTGGCGTTAGCCACGATGCGCGAGGCGCTGGAGGCGCGAGGTCTCACCGTCGGAGATGCATCTAACGCAGCCGACCAGCGTGACCGTAACGTCCAGATCTACGCCTTGCCCCGTTATACCTCTTCCGATTGGTTCGTTTTGGCTTAGTGTAATAGGGCTTCTTGTAATAACCCGATTTCTTGGTTTTGTAGCTCTTTTGCGATGTGGCATGGCTGCTGCTGGTCTTTTTGGCGGGTGCAGTGCTCATCGCAGCGACTTGACGTGCGGGGTTGACAGGCTCGGGCTTGATGTTGTCGTTGAAGACAGTGTAGCCTTCGTTGCTCTCAACCATCTGCTTGAATTCCTCAGTCAAGAAAGGCGTTAGCTTGTCATAGTCAATCAGGATTTCGATAGGCTGGCTGGAGATGGTGCCGTGCTTGTACTCAAACAGGATGCCTTTCTTGCTGCAGCAGATCTCGGCGGGCACGTTCAGCGCGTGTTGCAGCTGGCGTTCATCGCTGCGACCCTTGTTCAGCTCGTCAATCTTCTTGTTGATGACCTTGAGCAATTTGTTTTCCTTGTCCACATCGGCTACCAGGATGTCGAGGCGCTTGAGCACACGACCCTTCGTGCGGTCATAGTGGATGTAGCTCTTGTCCTCGGTAGTGGTGGTGCCGTTATATTCAGTCTTGTCAATCTCCATCACCAGCAGGCGATGCGAGGTCATGTAGGGGTAGACCAGCACCTGGCTCACGTTGCCGTAAACCGGCACGATGGTGGGTGCCGTGGAGAGTTTGTGGTAATCATCACCGATGGGCTTGTTGAACTGAGGTGTGTTCAGATAAACGTAGCGGGCATCGGGCATCTTGTCCTGACTGTTGCCGAAGGCTTTGCTGATCAACTCCTTGTTGAGAGCTACCGGGTTCTCCTCGCCGTTCACTTTCTTGGGCCAGCGCACCTTCACATGCTTGATGCTGGCATAGCGGGAGCTGTTGTCACCCTGTATGGCGGGCGTGTTGGCGATGAAGTAGTAAGTGTTGTGCTGCAACTCGTCAAACTCGTCGTCTTGATGCACGGTGGAGACGGTGTCGGCCTCGACGATGTCGTCGGTGCTGTCGCGTTCCTCGAACAGGGTTGGCGCTTTGCCGCTCACCTCGAAGCTGCGAGATATATACCAGCCTGCTGCCACCAGGTCGATGATGACAAGCAGGATGATGGTGATGATGAGGTTCTTTTTGGTCATTGGGTTATATCGTGATTTCTAATTCGTGATAGATTGCTTGACGGCTTCGCTCACACGTTGCATGAGCCAGCGAGGGGTGGAGGTGGCACCGCAGATGCCGATGCGCTCCTTTCTCACGAGCCAGGCAGGGTCGATGTCTTCCTCACTGCTCACCAGGTGAGAGTCGGGGTTGGCGTCAAGGCACTCGTTGAACAGGATGCGCCCGTTGCTGCTCTTGGCACCGCTCACAAACAGGATGAGTTCATGCTGGCTGGCGAACTCGCGGATTTGCGGGATACGGTTAGCTACCGAGCGGCAGATGGTGTCGAAGCTGCGGAAGGTCACCCCGGGCTTGACGCAGCGCTTGATTTCCTCGACAATGCGCTGGAATTCCTGCACGCTTTTGGTGGTCTGGGAATAGAGATAGATGTCGCGTGAAAAGTCGATTTTATTGATTTCGTCGATGTTCTCGATGACGGTGGCGCGACCTTGGGTCTGTCCCACCAGGCCCAGCACCTCGGCGTGACCACGCTTGCCGTAGATAACGATTTGAGGCGCGTCGGCGCCCGGTTCAACGCCATTGAATGTGGTGTTGATGCGCTGTTGCAGTTTGAGCACCACAGGACAGGTGGCGTCGATGATTTCGATGCGGTTGCGTCGGGCGGTCTCGTAGGTCTCGGGCGGTTCGCCATGGGCGCGCAACAGCACCTTCACGTCATGCAACTGTTCAAGCTGCTCGTGCGTGATGGTTTCCAGGCCGCGGCTGGCAAGACGGTCCACCTCGGCAGTGTTGTGCACGATGTCACCCAGGCAGTAGAGGTGCCCGCTTTGCTCAAGCTCCTCCTCGGCTTTGCGGATGGCTGTCGTCACACCGAAGCAAAACCCCGATCCCTTGTCAATCTCAATAATCGCCACTTTTTCGGTTTCAGTTTGTGGAATTGTACAGCAGTCTGTTGGCTGATGCTAACCCCTAACTCCTAACTATTTTGTCGCTCTCTCCAGATAGAGGTTGTAGAGCCATTCGTCCTGCTCGGCCAGGGTCATGTGCGAGTTGTCGAGCACCTCAGCGTCATCGGCCTGGCGCAGAGGACTCTCTTTGCGCGTGCTGTCGATGCGGTCGCGCTCGGTGACGTTGATCAATACCTCCTCAAAGGTCGTTGTCATGTCGCCTTTGGCGCGCAATTCGTCAAAGCGACGTTGGGCGCGCACCTCGGCGCTTGCCGTGGCAAACACCTTCATTTCGGCGTCGGGGAACACCACCGTGCCGATGTCGCGGCCGTCCATCACCAGACCCTTGTCCTTGCCCATGGCCTGCTGCTGCTTGACCATCGCCTTGCGCACAAAGCCGATGGCAGCGATGATGCTCACCACGTTGCTCACGCGCATTGAGCGGATGTAGCGCTCCACGTTGCGGCCGTTGAGCACGGTCACGCTCTTGCCCTCCTTGGTCGGGCGGAAGGTGATGGCGATGTCGCCACGTTTGAGGTGCTCCTTGAGCGCCTTCTCGTCCACCTTGTCACCGTGGATGAGTTTGTTGCGCAACGCGAACAGCGTCACCGCGCGATACATCGCACCCGTGTCCACATAGGCGTAGCCAATCCTGCGCGCCAGCGCCTTGGCCATCGTGCTCTTGCCCGTTGATGAATGCCCATCAATCGCAATCGTAATCTTCTTCTGTGCCATAATATCTGATGTCCAATGTTGATTTCCGCCACAAAGATAATCAAATTGCACTCACACAGTGTTTTTTTTCTGTAAAAAACACTTATGAGTGTGTGGTTTGGCTCTTTTCACGTTTGGTCATTTGTGTCTGTATAATAGTGCAAATAGCTACGATAATTGATACAGTACACAAAATGGTGGATTTTTTTGTGATAAACTTCACCGAGATAAGGAAGGCATTAGATCTGTTGAACCCAGGAAACTCTATTTTAAAAAAAGAAAGCCCTCACAAACCAGCTAAAATAGCCTCTGCAAGGGTACCCTTATTTTTAATATGTCTTGGCTCCGAGCCTACTCCTGCCAGCTTTCGCTGCTTCAGGAGCCGCACGTTTCACAGCAGTGGGATTCACATCTTAGAGCGCTGTTCCCGTGCAACGAGGACAATCGATTTAGTCGTCATCGTCGTCATCATCGTACTCGCAGTCTTCCTCATCGTAGTCCTCGACGTGCAGTGCCACAAGAATTTCAGAGCCATTCCAGTCGTATGTGACGTCTTCCCAATCTTCAAGGGCATCGTCAAGTGTTGACTCGATGTCGTCATCAGTTACATCACCCATCTCGGAGTAATCCCAACTGATGCAGACTTCATAAATTGCACCATCGCCGTCGGGTGAGATGCCCTCGCGATCGACACTGATGAAATCATACTCATCAAACGCGCTTTCGATGTCGCTCAAAAGCTCTGCGCCAAGTTCATTTAATTCGTTCCAGTCCATAATAGAATCTGTTGGTCCTTGATTGTTACTTCTATTTTTGGCACAAGGACCTTTTGCTGCCAATAACAGGGGTAATTTCATCCTTTGAAATGTGCTAATCAAAATAATGAATTGCTATATTCTATCATGCAAAAATCATGCCAACTCTATATTAAACACTAAAAAAGTAAAATGAATTGAAGTGATGAAGTTGGAACATTTCAGAATTTTTGCAGTTGTTCTTAAAAACTGGTCAATTCCCTTGGACCGTATGTTGATTTTTTCTATATTTGCATTTCAAATTCTATAACTATTACCAACATGGAAGATTCTAAAACAATAGTTGACGTCTTATTTGACGAAATGCATTTTTTGTATAAAAAATGTTCAGACTTAAGGGAATACATGAAATCTCTGTCTGTGCCTTCAAAAGAATTGAACAGCCTTTATAAAAAGATAGGGGAATTAGACGATTGTATGAGTCTGATTAGAGTTCATCAGGAATTAAAGAATACAAGCCTTCAAGAAGTTGATTTCTATTCCAAATTCAAAAAGCATTTTTATAAAGATAAAGCCAATAAAGAAGTTCGTTTTATTGTTATAGATGGTCTTGAGAATGAAGAGGATGACTTGAATGATGCTGAACTGTTGAAACGATATGTCATTGAGAATAATTCAAGTGTTGCTGATAAACTAGATAAAGAAGAAGAGGAAGAACTCAAAAAGCAATTCACGATTAAAAATTGTTTGCCTGTAATGGAGTTGGTTCCGATTCAATTTGCAAGCAACGCAAGAAAGTATATGCCTCCTGGTACCATTGTGACAGTGACTCTCCGAAAAACAGAAAAAAGAAATTTCATCACTGTTTCTAATTTGGGACCTCGAAGTGAGCAGGATGAAATGAATAAGATTTTAGAAGAAGGAGGACGTGGCAAGAACACGTCAATCGTAAGAGGCATGGGGCTGGGATTGAAGCAGGTGAAAGAGATCTTGAACATGCACAGGGATTGGTTGGACACTGCATTTGACGTCGACCAAAATGAGAATGATTTTCTTTACGAGAATATTCATTACTCGATGTTTACGGTCAAGTTTACCTATCTCAATGGTGAAAACGAACAATCAATTAACACCGATTATTTGGATTGGAATGAAGACTTCTGGAACGACGATATTCCGATAGTGATTGTGCATAATATGTTCACGGTTTCTTATGATTTAAGGAAATTATGTGAAAACAAATTAATCTCACTCAAATTGTCAGAGGATAATGATAAAGAGGAATGGAAACTTATTTTAGAAGAATTACGCATGGTAATTAGGCGCTTCGATGACACGCTTCGTCAATGTTTGTATAAGGTATATTTAGAACAAAACGATGACGAACTCGTGGATGCGATTATGGGAAATGAATGTTCGGTGAGTCTACATAAGGTCGTGTATAGAACCTTTGAGAGCTTGGTAAATACACTATATTCAAACAAGAATATTGATTATGATCCCCAAGTGAATGAGGCCCTGAAGAGCATAGATGCTCACAGTTGTTTCTATTCTTTTATTTATGGTGTTTTTTCTTTGATTCTTGAACGGGCACCAAAGGGTTCGTTTTTTGAAATCACCTATGAAGGCGGCCGAAAGGATAACCAGATTACAATAAAATGTGAGCAATGCAATTTTAAGGGCATTTTTTATGAGAGTGCTTCAGAGCTAATCAAAAATAGAGTGCATATGTATAAAGATATGTTAGCAGAATGGAATGGAGCATTTATTATTCAAGAGCATGCGTTAAAAATAAGATTATAATTATGGACAAAAACAAGCTGAAATTAATAGAGCCAGTTAAAACGGCTTGGGAAATAATTAAAACCATATTTGTTGTGATTACGGCTATTGGCGTAATTGCGGGAATAATAGCAGATTGGGCTGGATTATGGGGCGAAATTACAAAATATTTTCATGTGATTTTATCTGTTGTTTCAATAATATTGGCTATTATCGTAGTGTGTCAGTATTTTGCATACAAGAATAATCTGAAAAAGGTGAAAGATGCGTTGAATGAAGCAAAAGGATCCGATAGTCAGAAAATAGCAAAAGAATTACCTAAAGATATTAAAAGGAAGTGTCGTGTGTTGATTGTTGATGATAATGATACTGCGTTGAAGGAGATAGAAACAGAACTCGAGAGCGGCATTAGCCAAAAAAAGATGCATCTTGTTTCTATCAATAGAATCCCAGATTATCGATTGGCTGCTGACTTTGACATTATTATCAGTGATATTTATGGAGCAGGTAGTGGCGCCAAAGAATCAATAGGTGCTCTAAAAGCTATCAAAGAAGTATTTCCGTATAAGATTGTTGCTGCGATATCACAAAATACAGACAAAGAAACAAAGTCCAAGCTTGATGTCGTTTTATCTAAGAAAAAGAAAAATGTAATAAAAGATTTTGTTGAAACATCAATAAAAAGGCTTGATAATTTAGAAACCTTTATTCAAGGAGTTGAACTTGAATTAAAGGACAAGGGTCTAAATGATGAAGAAATAAAGACCAAACGAGAGGAGTTTTTGGATTATCTTGAGAGAATGAAACGCTTAGCTGGTAACTAAAGAGGATAATACACAGTCATTTTATTGTTGAATGACGATTGAATAAGATAAATTAAGTGCCCTTCAATCAAGTCGGGCACTTAATTTTTAATTGTTTTTTAGAAAACAGCTCTAACTCATTTTGTGGTAGACTTCGTCTGGGTAATCATTGCAATTCTCGCAATACCATCCGTCGTCAGTCCACTCAAGTTCTTCACCACAATCTCCGCATGTAGCGATGTCATATTCACCGGCTAAATCTTCATAGCAACTTGTGCAGCATTTTCGGTCCGCATCGTTTACCTCCCCACAATTGGGGCAAACATAATAGTGTGTTGTGAACATAATAAAAATGCAATAATTTATATGATTAAAAAAGTATCTTAAGAATTACGCTGACAGTAATACTTAATGGTTATTACTATAATCTATTATGTCGTTGTAACCCTCACGTTCGTCACTCTCGTAGTCGCTCTCGTCGTCGTCATCGTCACAGGGCTCTATACCGAGGTCTTCTTTGTAATTCTCATAATCCATACAGATTTCGCAGTTCATGAAGTCATCATGGTCGCAATTGCAGAAATCGCCATAATTGTTGTCACAATCATCACAAAGGCACCAACTCATAAATTAAAATATTTAGGTTGCCTCACCCCCAAAAGAGGCTAGTAAATAATTGAAAAGAAAAGTATTGGGGCATTACTTTCCTGCTGTCACAGTTCTTGGTGAAAAATCCGCATCAGTTTGAAAGGGGCAGATCTCATCCTAAGAACACTTGCAAAATTAGGAAAACTTTTATTATTGCACAACTTTTGGTTGTAATTATTAACTAAAAAGTAAAAAAAACGAATAAGCCACAAAGCTTGGCAGGGGCGGCAGGGAATGCGTGCACTCAATGAATCACAACTCCAAAGCGTCAGTCCTATCAAAACACAATATATGTGTATTTCTTTTTGTCATTTTTCGGGTGAGAGCGGGGTTGGGTTGAGAGTTTTTTTGTAAGTTTGCGGCAAAAATGTGGATGATGAGACATTTGTTATATATTGTGGCTGTGTTGGCGGTGGTGCTGGCTGGATGCGGTGAGAAGAAGTCGCCGCTGGATGCCGAGGCGCGTGACAGTGGCATGAGGGCCGCGGCAGCGCTGGTGGCGGTGGATCACACCGACACGATGTCGATGGAGCGTGCAGTGATGGACGCCAAGGCCAAACAGAGCGTGTATGCCCTGAAGCGGGACTCGGCTGCGGTGCGTGCCTTTGATGAGGCCTTCCGTTCCTATCTCAAGGAGAAGGACCGCCCGTTGTATCAATCTTTATTCCCCGAAGACAAGAAGTGATGAGAAAGCTACCATTGATATTGATTGCACTGATGCTGTTGCTCACGGCATGCAACGGCGCTTCGCGACGTGGTGAGGCCGCTGGACGCGACTTTTTGGCTGCATGGGGCGACACGGCTGCGATGCACCAGGTGGTGCAGCGCTTTGAGGCTTTGCGCGGTGACAGTCTGCGCTGGCCATGGCAGGCCAAGGCCGCGAACCGCGCTTTTGCCAACGTGCTGCTTGCCGATGGCCGCGACTCGCTGCTACAGGCCGCCCATGTGATTGTGCTCTCACCGCGTGAGCTGGCGCAGCTGAAATGCCCGCCGATGATTGACTTGATGGTGGCCCGTCAGTTGGACACCGACTCAATAGCCGGTTATGTGGAACTCATTCACTGGCTATGTAACACGGTGGGCCATGAGCGACATGCTCAGGTGTTTGACAGCACGATGCAGGCTATCGTTGACAGCTATTCGATCAGGGAACAGATGAACGTGTATGTGCAATGTGCCCGGCCAGCGGCCCTGGGTGCGGCTCTTGCTGATGATGCCAATCAGCCTGACGCCGACATGGAAGAAATCAACGAACGCATCAGTGAATTGCGGGATAACATCTACACGCCCGCCGATTTTGCCACCTTTGAGGCTGCCTACAAGAATGCATTGAAAAAGAAAGAGTAAAACAAAGATATCATAAATGTCATGAAACAATTCCAAGACTATCTCAATACCGTTAATCAAGCGATTGCCGCTATCCCTTATCCTGATCAGCCGCGCAGGCTCTATGAACCCATTGCCTATCACATGGCGCTGGGAGGCAAGCGTGTGCGCCCCGTACTCACCCTCATGGCGTGTGACGCGATGGGCGGAGACACGGCAACTGCAATTGATGCAGCGCTGGGCATTGAGATGTTCCACAACTTCACCCTGCTGCACGATGATGTGATGGACAATGCCGACGTGCGTCGCGGCAAGACCACGGTACACCGCCGCTGGAACGCCAACACGGCCATCTTGAGCGGCGACACGATGCTCACGCTCGCCACGCAGTTCATTGCCCGCACCAGCAATCAGGCGGTGATGGACCTGTTCAACAAGACAGCCATCGAGATTTATGAAGGCCAGCAGTGGGACATGGACTTTGAGGTGCGCAACGACGTCACCGTCGAGGAATATGTCAACATGATCAGGCTCAAGACCTCGGTGCTGTTGGGTTGTGCCCTCAAGACGGGCGCCCTGGTCGCCGGGGCAGGGGAGAAGGATGCCGACACCCTGTATGAGGCCGGTGTGAACATGGGATTGGCTTTCCAACTCAGGGATGATGTGCTCGACGTGTGGGGCGATCCGGTGACCTTCGGTAAAGAAATCGGTGGCGACATCATGAACAACAAGAAGACCTATCTGCTCATCAGCACCATGCAGAAAGCCAAGGGTGACGATGCCGATGAGTTGCGTCACTGGCTGAATGACCCATACGCCACGCGCGACGACAAAGTCGCTGGCGTGACAGCTCTGTATGAGCGATTGGGTGTGCGTGACATGGCCGAGGTCGCAATTGCCGACTACAATGACCGCGCAATCGCCGCTTTCAACAAGGTGGCAATGAGCGACGAAGACAAAGCCGCCTTCATCGCACTCTCAAATAAGTTAGCCGGCCGAAGCTATTGATCATGATTGATAGTCATTCTCATATTTATTGTGATGCGTTTGACGAGGACCGTGAGGTCGTCGTTCAGCGGGCTCGTGAGGCAGGGGTGCGACACATCATCCTGCCCAACGAGAATCTGGAGAGCGTTCCTCGACTGGTCGCCATGCAGGCACAATATCCCGAATATATCTCATTAGCACTCGGATTGCATCCCGAGGAGGTGCATGACGATTATCTGGACGTGCTGAATGCCATGCGGCCGATGTTGGATCAGCATCCCGTTGTGGCTATCGGCGAGATAGGCATCGACCTGTATTGGGACAAAACTTGGCGCGAACAGCAGCATCAAGCGCTTGACGTCCAGTTGCATTGGTGTCATGAACTTGGCGTGCCTTTCATCATGCATTGTCGCGAAGCGCTTGACGATATCCTTGACGTTATCGACCACCTTGACTGCCCTTTGCCCCAGGGCGTCTTCCATTGTTTCACCGGCACACCAGCCGATGTCGAGCGCATCCGCCAGCGAGGCGATTTCTACTTCGGTGTCAACGGCGTTGTGACGTTCAAGAAGAGCACAGTGTCGCAACTGTTGCCTGTCATCGGGTTGGACCGCCTGCTGCTTGAAACCGACGCACCTTATCTGGCACCTGTGCCTCATCGTGGCAAGCGCAACGAGAGCGCCTATATTCCACTGGTCAATGATTTCATTGCCAATGCCCTTGCCGTCACACCTCAGGCGGTGAGTGACGCCACCGACCGCAATGCCGCTCAATTGTTCCACCTCGAACTGCCTTAGCCATACCGATTGTTGATAACTATTTAGTGGAAAAGGGGTGACCTTTGAAATTATTAGTGTAATTTTGCTTGTTAATTCTAAACTATAGGACTAATGAGAAGCAAAATGATACTGATGGCGCTGGCTATGAGCGCCTTAACGCTTGTTGCCAATACCGGTGCCGATTGGCAGGACCAGGTGGACCAGCTGATAGCACAGGGTGAGTTCGCCCGAGCCGAAAAAGTGATGAAATCGTTGCCCAAGCAGGTGCGCAAAGCCGAGGCCGTGCGCATCGACTCGTTGCGTACCATCATGCAGCGCATCCGCACCGACTTCCGCATCACCCCCGAGGAGGGCGTGAAAAAAATCCGCGAGAAGATGCCCGAGGCCACCGATGCCCAGATCCAGCATTGGAAAGACACGCGTGCTCTCGAGGTGATGAACATCGACGGCAAGGAGATGTGGTTCCGCAAGAGTGTGGGCAACCTGTGGCTGCTGGGCAAGGAGTTTGCCGCGCAAAACGCTGCCGACAACCATGAGACCTTCCTCACGCGCCGCAAATATTACTTGGAGGCCATGCGAACGCCTGCCGACGCAAACAACGTGCGCGACTGGCGCCATGTGAACATCACGTTCACCCTGGATGTGGATGCCGATGCCGTGCCCGCTGGCGAGACCTTGCGTGTGTGGATGCCGTTTCCCTATAAGAACCTGCGTCAGCGCAACATTCAACTCGAGAGCAGCAACCGCGAGGTGACCTTCAGCGAGGGCAGCAAGCATCACACCGTCTATATGGAGGCTGTGGCTGTCAAGGGTCAGCCCACTCACTTCGAGTACACCTTCTCCTATGACGTGGGCGAGCGTCACTACAGTCAGCAGGACCTCATCGCCATGCTTGAGCCCTATAACACTAATGACCCCGAGTACATCCGATACACCGGCGATGAGCCGCGTCATGTCATCATCACCGACGAGATGCGTGCCCTGGCCCGCAAGATAGTGGGCAACGAGACCAACCCCGTGCTGCAGGCAGCCAAAGTGTATGAGTGGATCGGCCACACCTTGCCGTGGGCAGGTGCCCGTGAATACAGCACACTGACCAACATCCCGCAGTATGTCATCGAGAACGGTCATGGCGATTGCGGTCAGGTGGGTCTGCTTTATATCACACTCGTGCGCTCGCTGGGTATTCCTGCCCGCTGGGAAAGCGGCTGGATGCTTCATCCCGATGAAATCAACTGGCACGACTGGTGCGAGACCTATTTCGAGGGTATCGGCTGGATTCCCACCGACCCGTCATTCGGCCGCAGTGCCGTGGGCACCTCGATGAACGACTACTATGCCACGGGCATCGACCTGTATCGCATGGCGAGCAACGAGGGCGTGGGCGACGTGTTGAGTCCCGCCAAGACCTATATCCGCAGCGAGACTGTCGATTTCCAGCCTGGCGAGGTCGAGTGGCGCGGCGGCAACCTGTTCTATGACAAGTGGGACAGCCATCTGAAAGTCAATTCAATAAAACCGATCAAGTGATGAGAATGAAATCATTTATCCTGGCTGTAGCGGTGGCAATGACCTGTTTCGTTGCCATGGCTGTGACGCCCGTTGAGACGCTGAAGGAACTCAAAGAACGCATCGCCCCTGACAAGCGCACCGCTATTTGGGACGTGAACGCTACCCAGCAGGGTGGCAAGTGGGTGCTGTCGGGTACCGTGGGCACTAAAGCCCAGAAGCAGGCCATCCTTGCGGCCATGACCAAAAGCGGTTACGGAAACTACACCGACAAGATCACCGTTCTTGAAGACCGCATTCCCCAAAACCGCAAATGGGCGCTGGTGAAATTGAGCATCGCCACATTGCGCACCGAGCCCAAGCACAGCGCCGAAATTGCCACCCAAGGCATCATGGGCGCGCCTGTCAAGGTGCTGGAGAAACGTGATGACTGGTATCGCGTACAGATGGCCGATGACTACATCGCCTATGTTCCCGAGAGCTCACTCGCTTTCAAGAACGATGTCCAGATGAAGAACTGGCGCAAGGCCAAGCGCTACATTGTCACCGCCTATGACTCGCGACTGGTGACCGAACCGCATGGCGACGAGACCGTCTCGGACCTGGTGATGGGCAACATCGTGGAATTCAAGTCAACTCAGGGCAACTGGTACAAGGTGGCAACGCCCGACGGACGCACCGGTTGGGTGGATGGCGCCGACATCGCCGAGTTGTCGCAATGGAGCCAGCAGGGTTTCAGTGCCGCACAAATCGAGAAGACCGCGCGTCGCATGATGGGTTCCAGCTATCTGTGGGGCGGCACCTCGACCAAGGTGACCGACTGTTCGGGCTTGTCCAAGGTGGCCTATTTGAGCAACGGCATCATTCTGCAGCGTGACGCCTCGCAACAGGCGCTCACGGGCAAGATCATGAAAAAGGGTACCGACTGGCGCCAGTATGAGACGGGCGACCTGCTGTTCTTCGGCAACGAGAAGACGGGACGCGTGACTCATGTGGGCATCTACCTGCGCGACGGCAAGTACATCCACTGCTCGGGCCAGGTGAAAATCAACAGCCTGATTCCCACCGCCAGCGACTATCCTTACCTCTATTCTCCCCTGAGCGCCAGCCGCATCAAGGGCATGGTGGGCACCAAGGGCATTAAGGCTCTGAAGGACCACCCGTGGTATTTTTAAAGTGAGGAGTAAGGAGTTTGCCGCTCTGGTTTAATCAAGAAAATAATCTTTATAACTTCAAGAATATATGGATCGTAGAAAATTTATTGCAGGAATGGGTCTGACGGCTATCGCCGCCGCTTCGCCCGTGTCGATCGACGCAGTGGAACGCGTCGCTAAAAAAGGACGTCGTCGTGTTCCCCGTGTTCACCAAGTGGCCAAGACAGGAAAACTGAAACTGTCGTTTTTCCCCTATGAGCTCAAGTTGCGCCACGCCTTCAATCTGGCGCGCTACAGCCGCACCACCACGCCCGACGTGCAGGTGGCGCTGGAGTATGACGGCATCAAGGGTTATGGCGAGGCATCGATGCCTCCCTATCTGGGCGAGAGTGTTGAGAGTGTGACCACTTTCCTCAACAAGCTCGACTTGGATCAGTTCAATGACCCATTCCGCATTGAGGATATCTTGAGCTATGTTGACAGTGTTGACGAGAACAACCGTGCCGCTAAGGCCAGCATCGATATCGCCCTGCATGACCTGTTGGGCAAAATCATGGGTCAGCCGTGGTATAAGATTTGGGGCTATAATCCCGAGAAGACACCAGTGACGAGTTTCACCATCGGCATCGACACACCCGAGGTAGTTCGCCAGAAGGTAGAAGAAGCCCGTCCCTACAAACTCATCAAGGCAAAGATGGGTTTGGATCAGGATCAGGCGACTATCAACATCATCAACGAGATGATGCCCGACGTGCCCATCTGCGTGGACTGCAACCAGGGCTGGAACAACAAGGAATATGCTCTGGAGATGTGCCACTGGCTCAAGGAGCACAACTGTATCTTCGTCGAGCAGCCATTCGACAAGACCTGGATTGACGAGACCGCATGGTTGCGTGAGCGCTCACCGCTGCCCATCATCGCCGACGAGGCCTTCCAGCGTCTGCCCGACATCGTCAAGTTCAAGGGCGTGTATGACGGCATCAACATCAAGCTGATGAAGAGTACCGGTTTGTATGAAGCGCACAAGATGGTGACCTTGGCTCGTGCCCTCGACATGAAGGTGATGATCGGCTGCATGACCGAGACCTCTTGTGCCGTGACTGCCGCTGCCAACCTGTCGCCCGTTGTGGACTATGCCGATCTGGACGGCAACCTGCTCATTGCCAACGACCGTTTCACCGGCATGACTGTTGAGAACGGTAAAATCACTTTGCATGACCGACCTGGTCTCGGCATTAAATTGCTGGAATAATCTGACTGTTAACTGAATGAATAAACACTATTGGGGGCTCTGGAGCCTGCTGCTTGCCGCACTTGTTTTCTTTGTTGTCTTGTCGTTTTGGCAGGACGGATTCAATGTGGGCGGACTGGAAATAAAGACTGCATCGTTTGCGCGTGACATGGGGGCCGAGCCAGGTCCTCGTCACGTCACCGACGCCGATACTCTTGACGCCAACGGTCGCTTGCCCAACGGCAAACACCCCAAGGGTTGGAGAGCCCCGATGGACACTACTGCCAAGAACATCCTCTTCATCGGCGACTCGATGCTCGAGGGACTGGCGCCACGACTGGCAAAATACTGTGACAAAAATGGTCACAAGCTGGTCGAGGTCATTTGGTACAGTAGTTCCACCCTGTGCTGGGGTGAGTCGGCGCGGTTGACCGAGCTGATCAATGAGTATCATCCCGACTACATCTTCGTGTGTCTGGGTGCCAACGAATTGTATGTGCCCGACATCAAGCGTGCGCGCCGTCCTCACCTGAAAAAGATGCTGGCCGAGATAGGCGACATCCCCTATGTGTGGATTGGCCCGCCCAACTGGGACGAGGACACCGGTATCAACGACCTGTTGAAACAGGAAGTTGACGAGGGTTGCTTCTATCTTAGCGCCAACGACCATTTTGAGCGCAGCCGTGACGGCGCTCATCCCACACGCCCGTCGGCCCACCAATGGATGGACCGCGTCATCAAGTGGGTGGTAGCCGAGGGCGCCCATCCCATCCGTCTCGAGAGCCCGGGCGAGGGCATCAGCCGAGCTTCTCGCATCGTCATTTATCAACCACCTAAATAATTCCATGATATTAGACACGATTGACATATCGCAACTGCTGTCGCTGCTGACTTTCAACCGCGACGAGCCTATGCTGTTCACCAGCGGATTGTTCTGGGTGCTGTTCCTGTTGTTCCTGCCGGTGTATGCCATGCTCAAGTCACGCCGCAAGAAGATGATGATTTTTGTCATCGCCTTCAGCTTGTATTTCTTCTACAAGTCAAGTGGCATCTTCTTCCTCTTGCTGGTGGCGACCTCCATCTTTGACTGGTGGGTGGCGCAGTTCATCGACTCGAGCAAGAACCGCACCGAACGGCGCATCGCGCTCACGGTGTCGCTGGTGTTCTCGTTGGGCATCCTGCTGTTCTTCAAGTACAGCAACTTCGTTATTTGGAACATGAATGCGCTCATCCACGGCAACTTCCAGCCCTTGGATTTGATCATGCCTGTGGGCGTGTCGTTCTATACTTTCCGCACCATCAGCTATGTCGTCGATGTCTATAAAGGCAGGATTCAGCCGGTAGATGATTATCTGGACCACCTGTTTTTCCTGTCCTATTTTCCCTGCCTGGTGGCAGGTCCCATTGTCCGTTCGCGCGACTTCATTCCGCAGTTGCAGGAAAACAAGCCTGCCACGCGCGAGATGATTTACGGGGGTCTGTTCCTCGTCATGCTGGGTATCATGAAGAAGGCACTGTTCGCCGACTACATCGCGCAGTATAACAACATTGTCTTCGGTAACCCCACGGGCTACACGGGCTTTGAATTGCTGATGGCTGTGCTGGGCTTCACCATGCAGATTTATTGTGACTTCTCGGGTTACAGCGACATGGCAATCGGTCTGGGCAGCATCATGGGCTTCAACCTGGGTATCAACTTCGATTATCCTTATCGTGCCTTGAACGTGAGTGAGTTCTGGCACCGCTGGCACATCACACTGTCCACATGGTTGCGCGACTATGTTTACATCCCTCTGGGCGGTAATCGCAAGGGCAAATTCCGTCAGTACATCAACCTGATGGTGACCATGCTGCTTGGCGGACTTTGGCATGGTGCGGCATGGACATTTGTCGTCTGGGGAGCTGGCCACGGCATCGCCTTGTGTGTTCACAAGCTGTGCAAGCCATGGCTGGACACGATAGCCAGCACGCGCCTGTCGCGCACTGTCTCGTGGCTGCTGACTTTCACCTTTGTGGCCTTTTTGTGGATATTTTTCCGCGCAAACACCTTCCATGCTGCGGGGCAGATTATCAGCGGCATCATCACCGACTTTGAGTGGGCCTATTTGCCCGTATTTCTTGAACGCCGTTTCACCTGGTGCTTGATGCTGGCCATCATCTATGCGTTGCACTTCGTTCCCCGCCGTGTGTGGGATAGCCTGCGTGAGCGTTTCATCGCAGCCCCCTGGTGGCTCAAACTGGTGTTGTTTATCCTGCTCATCCAGCTCGTCCTGCAGTTCGCCAGCGCCACTGTGCAACCATTCCTCTACTCACAATTCTAATGCAAAGAATGCATTCTTTCTAGTGCTAACGCAGTGATTATCGCAGATTTTTTGTAACTTTGCGGCGCTTTTTGCGCGCGTGACGCGCGAAAAGCGGCTAACAGATGGATTATTAACGAAATAACTATAAGATAAAATCATTATGGGTTTAAGAATCATTGTTCTGGCCAAGCAAGTGCCAGATACCCGCAACGTGGGTAAGGATGCGATGAAGGCCGATGGCACCATCAACCGTGCCGCTCTGCCCGCCATCTTCAACCCCGAGGATCTCAACGCCTTGGAACAGGCGTTGCAGCTCAAGGATGCTCATCCCGGCTCAACGATTACGCTGCTGACGATGGGATTGCCTCGCAGCGCCGAGATGGTGCGCGAGAGCTTGTATCGCGGCGGTGACGACGGCGTCGTGCTGACCGACCGCCCCTTGGGTGGCGCCGACACCCTGGCCACCAGCTATTCGCTGGCACAGGCTATCCGTCACATGGGCGATTTTGACATCATCGTGGGCGGCCGTCAGGCCATCGACGGTGACACCGCACAGGTGGGACCGCAAATCGCCGAGAAGTTGGGTCTGCCCCAAGTGACCTATGCCGAGAGCATCAAGGTCGTTGACGGCAAGGCCACCATCAAGCGCCGCATTGAGCACGGTTTCGAGACCGTGGAGTGCCCGCTGCCTCTGGTCGTTACCGTGAACGGCAGTGCCGACGCATGCCGTCCCCGCAACGCTCGTCTGGTGCAGAAGTACAAATATGCTGTGACGCCCAGCGAGAAGGCTGTATTGCCCGAGGATCGTCAGGCACTTGTTGACGGCCGTCCCTATCTCGCCATCAAAGAGTGGGGCGTGAAAGAGATTGAGGCCGATCCCGAGCAGATTGGTATGCCCGGTTCGCCCACCAAGGTGAAGACCATTGTCAACGTCGCCTTCCAGGCTAAGGAAGCCCGTCGCATCGATGCTGCCGCCGACGCCGAATTAGAGGGTCTTGTTAAGGAACTTATCGCCGACCACATCATCGGCTGATCGTTAAAGACCTTAAGGACTTTAGGGACCTTGAGGACATTAGAAATGAAAAATCTGAAGAAAAATGGAAGACAAGAATAATCTGATAGTCTATTGCGAGTATGACGAGGGCCGCATCGCCGACGTCAGCCTCGAACTGTTGACCAAGGGCCGCACTCTGGCCACCCGTCTGGGTTGCCGCCTCGAGGCTCTGGTGCTGGGCGACAAGCTTGAGGGTATCGAGCAGGTACTGTTCCCCTATGGTGTCGACGTGGTGTATAAGGTGCAGGACGACCGTTTGTTCCCCTATACGTCATTGCCTCACAGCAGCGTGGTGACCACGTTGTTCAAGGAGATTGAGCCGCAAGTGTGCCTCATGGGCGCCACCACCATCGGCCGTGACCTGGGTCCCCGCGTTTCCTCGTGTCTGCACAGCGGTCTGACTGCCGATTGCACCTCGCTGGAGATTGGTGACCACACCGATGCCGCCGCAGGCAAGGAGTATAAGGACCTGTTGTATCAGATCCGTCCCGCATTTGGCGGCAACATCGTCGCCACTATCGTCAACCCCGAGTGCCGTCCCCAGATGGCTACCGTGCGCGAGGGCGTGATGAAGAAGGAAATCTTTGATGAGGGTTACAAGGGCGAGGTTATCAACCTCGATCCTGACAAGTATATTGACCCCGCTAGCCTCGTGGTGAAAATCATCGACCGCGAGATCGAGCAGAGCAAGGTGAATATCAAGAATGCTCACATCATCGTGGCTGGTGGCTACGGCGTGGGCAGCAAGGAGAATTTTGACATGCTCTTTGAACTGGCCGACGTGCTCGGTGGCGAGGTGGGTGCATCACGCGCTGCTGTTGATGCCGGCTTCACCGACCATGACCGTCAAATCGGCCAGACCGGTGTTACCGTTCGTCCCAAGCTGTATATTGCGTGCGGTATCTCGGGTCAGATCCAGCACATCGCCGGCATGAACGAGAGTTCCATCATCATCAGCATCAACACCGACCCCGAGGCGCCCATCAACGCCATCGCCGACTATGTCATCACGGGCAGTGTCGAGGATGTCGTTCCCAGGCTCATCAAGCATTACAAGAAGAATTCAAAATAACGATTAATTCAGTTTCTAGTCCAGAGTCCCTAGTTTATAGTTGGCATCCGCACTAAAGCAATTAGGGAACACAGACTGGGGACTAGAAACTAGGGACTAGAAACTCAAAAAAGAATATGGCTAACTTTTATACCGACAATAAAGCGCTCCAGTACCACCTGCGTCACCCGTTGATGAAGGAAATCGTCGCATTGCGTGAGCGCAACTATACCCAGAGCGGAGAGTTTGACTATGCGCCCCTCGACTTCGAGGATGCCATGGACTCCTATCAGCGCGTGTTGGACATCATCGGTGAGCTGTGTGGCGACATCATCGCTGCTAATGCCAAGGATGTGGACCTTGAGGGTCCCCATCACGAGAACGGTCGCGTGCGCTATGCCAAGGGCACCGAGGACAACCTCAAGGCCTTGAACCAGGCTGGCCTGATGGGCATCACCTTGCCCCGCCAGTATGGTGGCTTGAACATGTCGTTGATTCCCTATATCATGGCTGCCGACATGGTGAGCCGTGCCGATGCGGGATTTGTCAACGTGTGGGGCCTGCAAGACTGCGCCGAGACCATCAATGAGTTTGCCAGCGAGGACCAGAAGCAGCGTTTCCTGCCCCGCACCTGCAAGGGCGAGACCCTGGCGATGGACCTCACCGAGCCCGACGCAGGCAGCGACCTGCAGTCTGTCATGCTCAAGGCCACTCAGGACGAGGACGGCACTTGGCGCCTGAATGGCGTGAAGCGCTTCATCACCAACGGCGACGGTGACATCTCGCTCGTGCTGGCACGCAGCGAAGAGGGCACCCGTGACGGCCGTGGCCTGTCGATGTTCATCTATGACAAGCGCGACGGTGGCATGACCGTGCGTCGCATCGAGGACAAGATGGGTATCCATGGCAGCCCCACGTGCGAGCTGGTGTTCAAGAACGCCAAGGCCGAGCTGTGCGGCGACCGCAAGCTGGGTCTCATCAAGTATGTGATGTCGCTGATGAACGGTGCACGCTTGGGTATTGCTGCCCAGAGCGTCGGCGTGAGCGAGGCCGCCTATCAGGAGGCCATCGCCTATGCCCGCAGCCGCGAGCAGTTCGGCAAGGCCATCATCAACTTCCCCGCTGTGAGCGAGATGATTGCCAACATCAAGGCCAAGTTGGATGCTTCGCGCACCTTGCTGTATGAGTGCACCCGCTTTGTGGATATGTACAAGTCGCTCGACGCCATCAGCCGCGAGCGCACCCTCGCCCCCGAGGAGCGCAAGACCATGAAGGCCTATAACCGCCTGGCTGACGCCTTCACGCCGCTGGCCAAGGGCATGACGAGCGAGTTCTGCAACCAGAACGCCTATGACTGCGTGCAGATTCACGGTGGTAGCGGCTTCATGCGCGACTACGCCTGTGAACGCATCTATCGCGACGCCCGCATCACCAGCATCTACGAGGGTACGACCCAGTTGCAGGTGGTAGCTGCCATCCGCCACGTCACCACGGGCACCTACTTGAACCAGATCAAGGAGTATGCCGCCCGTGAGTATAGCGAGGCCGTTGCTCCCATGCGGGCCAAGCTCGAGGCGATGACCGCCCTCTACGAGGAGACGTTTGCCAAGGTGCAGGCTGCCGAGGATCCCGAGTACATCACCTTCCATGCCCGTCGCCTCGTCGAGATGCTGGGACACATCATCATGGGCTATCTGCTCATTGGTGACGCCAGCAACGAGCCTGACCTGTTCATGGACAGCGCCAAGGTCTATGTCAACATGGGTGAGGCCGAGGTGGCACGTCACGCACGCTTCATCGGCAATTTCAACCCCGCCGACCAAGCCGCCTACATGCGCCAGTAATTGTCAACTACGAATTCACGAATTAAACTGTTTTTGCTTAAATTTCTCATAATGAGAAAGTACAGTTATTCATTGATGGTCATGCTGCTGGCCTTGCTTACCGTTGGCTTTACCGCCTGTAGCGATGACGACGAGCCCAAGGGTGCTGACATCGTCGGGACCTGGCAATACAATCATCCTGATGATGAAGAATATGATGATTATGATTTGTTTTATCAATTCACCAAAGACGGTAAGTTTCATCAAGTGTGGAAATCTCATGACGAATCTTATGGTTATGGCAAGAGCAATTTAATTGTTTTTCACGGAACATATACCGTATCGGGGACGAAGTTGATAGTCACCTACGACCACGACCCAGAGCCCGTCGAAGGCGAATATTCTGTGCAGGGCGATAGACTGATGTTTCTCGGCGGAGATGAACCTACATACACCCGAGTGGATGACAGTGTGATAGAGCCCTATCTGAATGTAGTTCCTCATCCTTGCTGACAAAAAAGCGTGTCCCTGCCGAGGTCCATCGGCGGGGACACGCTTTTTTAGCGTGTGGAAGTTGGCAGGTTTAAGTAAAAGGGCTACCTTTGCGACAACTATGAATCGTGAGAAGGAAATCTATAAGGTGACGCTGGTGGGCAGTGCGGGTAATGTGGCACTGCTGACCTTCAAGTTCATTGCGGGCGTGATGGGCCACAGTTCGGCTATGATTGCCGATGCTGTACACTCGCTCTCGGACTTTATCACCGACGTCATCGTGCTTGCTTTTGTCCACGTGAGTGCCAAGCCGCAGGATGTGGACCATGACTACGGTCACGGCAAGTACGAGACCTTTGCCACCTTCATTATCGGTCTGGCACTGATTGCTGCCGCCACGGGCATTATCGTCTCGGGTGTGGCCAAACTCATCGATTGGGCGGGCGGCAAGCAATTGGAGGCCCCCGGGTGGGTTGCGCTGGCTGCCGCGATTGTGTCTCTCATCGTCAAGGAGGTGCTGTATCGTTACACGGTCGTCCAGGGCAAACGGCTTGAATCGCAGGCGCTGGTGGCCAACGCTTGGCACCACCGCAGCGATGCCTTCTCGTCGATAGGAACGATGGTGGGCATCGGTGGCGCTATCCTGCTGGGCAACCGTTGGACCGTACTTGACCCGCTGGCCTCGGTTGTTGTGGGCATCATGCTGGTAAAGGTTTCCGTCAACTTGCTGCGTGGCAGTGTCGGCGAACTCACCGAGTCCTCGTTGTCGTCGGACATTGAAAAGGAAATCGAGGACATCATCTGCTCTTTCCCCGACGTGAGCGAACCGCACAACCTGCGCACACGTCGCATCGGCAACCGCTTTGCTATCGAAGCTCATGTGCGTATGGACGGCAATATACCGCTCACTGCCGCTCATGACCGTGCCACGGCCATTGAGGATGCGCTGCGAAAGCGTTTTGGCAAGCAGACTCATGTCACCATCCACATGGAACCGGTGAAGTGAACTCAATACACCATGTCATAAAGCAAACGAGAAGCGGCACATTGCAGCTTCTCGTTTGTTGTATAGACTTGGAACTTGTCCCTTAATCGTAGTTCAAGTTGTTGGCCTGTGAGTAGATGCCGTCCTTGGTCACCTTGAAGCCAGTGGACTTTCCGCTGTACTTTTCAAGTGTGCTCACAACTTTGTTCTTGGCAACGCCCGAAGCGTCAAAGATGGTAACCTCATTGGCGTAGCTGGAGCCTTTGCTGGTCCTGCCGTTGAATTGCAGTTTGCAGGTGAGGTCATATTTGTCTTTGATCAATTCAGCGTCGGACTTGGTGCTGAATTTATACATCACGCCAAACTCGGCAGGAAACTTGTCGCTGGTGACGGTCTTGGTCCACCAGGTTGAGGTGATAGCTTCCATGACGTTGCGGCCGTTCTCGGCCTTGTAGGTGATGAACACGTTGCACGCTTCAAGCAGGTCCTGCGAGAAGAACATGGTGTAGGTGGCGGTTGCCGTGATCTTGTCTTTGGGCTCGTCGCTGCCGCATGAGGTCATCATTAAGACAGCCACGATCAGCAAGGTTGCTACATGAAAAAACTTTTTCATCGTTCTTGGGGATTTTTGAATTAGTTGCCTAAAATGATTTTGATGACGGCATTGATGTCGCCGAAGCATCGGCCCCAGCCAGTAGTCATACTGAGGGTCATCGCCTGCGGTAATCATGACAGACTCGTTATAGACGATGGTGGTGTAGCCAAACTC
The DNA here is from genome assembly GCA_902784675.1 of uncultured Bacteroidales bacterium. Taxonomy (GTDB): domain Bacteria; phylum Bacteroidota; class Bacteroidia; order Bacteroidales; family Muribaculaceae; genus Sodaliphilus. The sequence goes on from CACZVR010000003.1 coordinate 50,443, forward strand.
GTCGGTGCCGGTAACGCCGGTCACCTCAATATTGCCCACGGGAACGCTCTCGCCCTCCGAAATGAGCGCGAAGTTCTTCAGGCTCAAGTCATAGCTGCCGTTGTTGTTGGTGACATCAACTTTCACTTGATCCTGTTCCGATACAGTTCCGTTCACCACAACCTTCAAGTGGCAGGTATAGGTGGTGGCATTCAATGCCATGGCGCAGCACAGGGCTGCCAGAATTGCTAATGTCTGTTTCATGTTCTTATGAGTGATTATGTTGATTTATCAATGTTGATTAGTGGGAGAGCAGGTAGTTGATCAGTGCAGTCAGGTCATCCATGCCCACGGTAGTGCTGCCGTCAACATCGGCGTTAGCCATGTTGATGCCGTCGCTGTTGCTGGTCAACAGGTAGTTGATCAGTGCGGTCAGGTCATCCATGCCGATGATTTGGTCGCCGTCAACATCGCCAGGCAGTACATCGTTGACAACGGTTGCATTGATGATGTAGGCAGTAGCGGTCTGCAAGTCGCCCGAGATAACGCTGATGACGATGCGGTAACTGCCGTCGGCATTCTGCTCCATCGACTTGGTGACAACGGCGCTGGCGCCCTCGATGGTGGCGGTGAAGTCATCCAGGTTGGGCTCACCGGAGATTTCCATGCTGTAGGTCGTCACAGCGGGATTCCAGTCCGTGATGGTCGTGCCCTTGTAGCGCAAGTCGGTCATGTTGCCCAGATAAACCAGTTCCATGTCGTCGACATAGAGGGCATCGTTCTTGTTGCCCTGGCCAGGGTTGCCGTTGGTCGAGAAGGTGACGAAGATGGCCTCGCTGGCTGCATTGTTGGCAGCATAGCTGTCATAGTCGAAGGGAAACGAATACTGTGTCCAGTCACCAGCCGGAATCTGGCCGCCCACGATGCTGCCCGACAAGTTGGTATAAACTTGGTTGTCAGGCTCCTGATAATAGGTGCCGTCAAAGGTCTTCACGCTCACACTGGCCTTGTTGTTTGCATTGGCGTTGGTGCACTTTAACCAGACGTTGAATTTGTCAGGCTTGGCATACAGGGGCATATAGAATTCGTCGGTGCCATTGGCATTGTCCATTTCGGCATGGTTAGCATAGCTTGTTGCATCCCATGAGTTGGCCATGAGTTGACCATTAGTCATGGTGCCATTGGCAATAGTACCAATCACAGGCACTTGACCTGCAGTTATTACTGCACTATAAGAACCAGTCGCATTGGGGTGCAAGTCTGTACTCTGTTCCAACTTTGCATAGCTTGCCGAAGCACCGGCAAAGGTGCCGCCAGCTGTCTTGAAGCCGTGCCAGCGGTCGGGCTCGCCTTTGTCGTTGGTCCATGCTTCCAGGTCGCTGTTGGGCAATTGGAAGTGATCGCCCACGGTGTTGAACCACATGGTGGTGTTGTATGCAGGAATAGCAACGTCGGCAGCCATCATTCCGTCGGTGGCGCGAGCAAACAAGACGGTGTACATCGTTCCGAACATGGTGCTCACGTTGCGCTCGGCGCTATAGACCGTGATGTCGCCGGTAGTAGTGGCAGGCACGTCATTCATGTTCAGGGTCAGGTTCATTCCCATGAAGGGAACCGCCAAAGTCAACTTGTTCAGTCCATTGCTCTGCTGCTGCACCGTCACGGTAGCAGTTTCAGTGTTGGTCTGTCCGTTTCGTGTCACGAGGATAGGTCCCGTGTAACTTTGGGCATTGAGGGCCATAGAGGCTGTCAGTGCCACGAAAAGTGCGATAATTGTCTTCTTCATTTTAAAATAATAAATGTTTTTTTTATTTGATGTTTTTATTTGATGCGGTAGATGATGCCCAGTGTGCCGTAGAGCGGGCGCAGCGTTTCCACCGAGTGGAAGTTGCTTTTGAACAGTCCGCTCAAGCCATAGGTGAGTTCGGCAAACGCACCCCAATGGCGGCTGAACTGGCAGTCGGCACCCACATCGAGTCCCCACTGCATGTGGCGCATGTTGGAGTCGAACTCAAAGTCGCCGCGTTCGCCAGGTTCGGTACCCATCTCAATCTTGGGACCGACGGGCGTTCCCTCGCGCAGATAGCCGTCATAGGCCCATCCCCAAAAGCGACGGTTGGTGAGCCATCCCATGAACACGCCGCCGCGCAAGCGCCATTGCTCATTGATGGCAAATGCAGCCTGGATGGGCAAGGTGATGCGACGTTGCGCGCTCTTGATGCGCACATTGCCGTTGAAAATGCCATCGAGGGACTCTTCACCGCGCACTACCTCGATGTCGTAATTCTTCACACGGGCATCCACGTCCATGCTTCCCAATTCAAAGCGCAATCCCGAGTGAATGGCCCAGCGCTCGCTGATCGGATAGGACGCTTCGGCGGCAATGGTGAAGTTGAAACCGGGATTGTAACTGTTGAGGTGGCGTATCTTGTTGTCCACATGGGTGGGCACTGTGCCTCCAAGCTCATAGCCGACCCTAGCGTCGAACCTGAGGTCGTCGAACACTGTGGCTTGCAAGCCCAGAACGGTGCATGCCGTGAATACTATAGAAAATAATGTCTTGAGTCTCATGTTGCTTTTTCCCTCCTCGTTTTTTCTTATTCTTCTCGGGAACAGATGAGTCGCACCATGTCAACGCACAGGCGGCTGCCGATAGCACCCACAAAGTCACCGCCCCGTCGGCTCGACGAGAAAACGATGGCCAGGCTGTAGCCTCGGTTTGCAAGCAATTGCTCATCGATGTCCTCTCGATAGACAAACTCCACATCCCATGCCGTCCAGGTCGTCGTCGGGGCGACATAACCCAGGTTGGCTACGGCAACGATCTGGCTGCTCGACAGCACGTTGTCGCCGTAGAGCACCACCTCGTTGCCTGCAGCGTCATGGTTGCGGTAGAAGACGGCATACACATCGGCCGAGTCGGTGCGCTCGGCTATCGGGTTTCCGTAGAAGTCCTGAACCGTGGGGCCAGGTTCGTAGGTGTAGTAGCCGGTGAATCGGTCAGGGCGATCGGTGAATGGGAGACCGAAGCGTGTGGCATGCAAGTGGTCGCTCATCGCGATGCTGATGTCAAAGGTGCCCAGGAACATGTTGCCGGCTGCCGAGCGGTGTAGTGGGGTAGTCCATGGGCTGCGCCGAGCTCATCGAGATGCGATAGCCGGCATTGGCGGTTGCCCAGTCATTGCCCAGCGAGCCGTCGGCTGTCACGTTGTGCCAGGTGTAGTACCGTTGATTGGCTGTCTCCAACTCAAAGTGCTCAAAGTCAAATCGCAAGGTGTCGGCCACAACCTGCATCGTGGGGATGACGCTCACCGTGTAGCAGCGGCTCCATTTGCCGTCTTGAGAGGTGACGGTGTACTTAACTGGACCGTCGCTGAAGTCGTGGGTACTGCCGTTGGCAGGCGAGATGCTGGCTTGGGGCGAGAGCGTGAACTCTGGGCTCAAGCTTGTCACATCGGCGTCGCCGCGCACCGTGAAGACGATGGCGGTGTCGGTCGAGAATACCACTTGTGTCGAGTCTGTCGCCTGGAAGAAGAACGACGTCGGGTCGGCAACATGCAGGGTTGCAGTCTCGATGTCGGCCTCGCAACACTCCGGTTCGTCCAGACAGGATGCGTTCATCACTGCCATGAGAGCCGTAAAAGTTGCGATAACAGACAAATGTAAATAGCGTTTGTTGTTACCAGTCATTATACCATTGCTTATTCAAAACTGCAAAATTACGCAAATTCTAAATAGCGCAAGCACTTTTCGCCAGTTTTTATTGAAAATTAAACCTTACAAGTGCCTTTATGAGTGCTTTATTGCCGTGATGGCTGCATTGCCAGGGATAAAACTTCACCGTTGGCTTGCTTACGGCAATTCAGTGATTTTTGTGGTTTCTTGTTGCTGATTAAAAATAAATAGTTAACTTTGTGGGCTTGAATCAAGGGTTGGGTTTCTCGTCTATTTAATAGAAAATGAGAATCTCAATGGCATGAATTAAGACACTTGATAATGGAAAAACTGATAAATAAAATACTTGAACTGAGGATATTCAGGGCATTCAAAGTTCGAACGACTCCACGATGGATTATTTTGTTGCTCGATATGCTCATTGTCATGACCAGCTATGTTGCCACAGTTGTGGCTGGCATATACTCTCAACACACGGTGACTGCTCCTCTCAGCATTCTGTATAACGGTTTTATCGTTTTCATGGTGTATTTTCTGGTTACCTATGTGTCAAAGAGTTACACATGGGTGATACGCATGTCGGTCATCGAGGACCTCTACCGCGTGTTCATGGTCATTGCGGTTTCCACATTGCTGCTGGTAGTGCTAAACGCGGGGCGTTTGGTGCTGTTTGGTGTGGTATTCCTAAAATTCTGGGACATCCTGGTCATTGGTGCCGTGTCGTTTTCAATGATGATGATCGAGCGCCTGTGCATCAAGTATCTGTATATGCGCATGAACAGCGCTACCGAGGGGCGCAAACGCGTGCTTGTATTGGGAACATCGTTTGGCTCGGTTTTCCTGGCCAATGCACTCAAGGGAGAGATTGGCGGTAAATATTTGCCAGTTGGCCTGCTCAGCATCAAACCCAATGAAGAACGTGACGAAATCAACGGTTTGAAGGTCTACATCTATGACCCGACCCGTATGAACGAGTTGTTTGAGAAAAACGATATCGACGCCCTTATCTTTGACTCCAAGAGTGACAACCTGATGAACAGCGGCTTTGCCGACTACTTCATCAAGAACGACATCCCCTTGTTGACGATGAACAAGGTGGCCGAGTTCGAGCAGAACGGGAACAAAGATGAGAAAACAGGTATCTCCACCTACGTTAAGGAGGTGCAGATCGAGGACCTGCTGGGTCGTCCGCCCATCGTGCTTGACAATCCGCTGGTGAGTCAGCACATCAAGGGCTCGTGTGTGATGATTACGGGTGCTTGCGGTTCCATCGGCAGCGAAATTGTGCGCCAGGTGGCCAACTATGGTGCCAGCAAGATCATTCTGTTCGACCAGGCCGAGACGCCCATGCATGACGTTTCGCTTGAGATGAAGAAAGATCATCCCGATGCCGATATCGAATTGTTCATGGGTGATGTCCGCAACCGTGAGCGCCTTGAGGAGGCCTTCAGCAAGTTCCGTCCCTGCTATGTGTTCCATGCTGCGGCCTACAAGCATGTGCCCATGATGGAAATCAACCCCACCGAGGCCATTATTGCCAATGTCATGGGTACGCGCAACGTGGCCGACTTGGCACTGAAATATGACGTCTATAAGTTTGTGATGATTTCCACCGACAAGGCTGTCAATCCCACCAATGTCATGGGCTGCACCAAGCGTTTGGCCGAGATTTACTGCCAGTCGCTGTTCTTTGATGCGCAGAAGCACGGCAAAAAGACGCAGTTCATCACCACGCGTTTCGGTAACGTGCTGGGCAGCAACGGTTCGGTGATTCCGCTGTTCCGCAAGCAGATTGCTGCCGGCGGTCCCGTGACTGTGACTCACAAGGACATCATCCGTTACTTCATGACCATCCCCGAGGCTTGCTCGCTCGTGCTTGAGGCTGGCTGTATGGGTAGCGGTGGTGAAATCTACATCTTTGATATGGGTGCTCCTGTCAAGATCTATGACATGGCGCGTCGCATGATTTCGTTGGCCGGCCTCAAGCCCGATGTTGACATTAAGATCAAGGAAATCGGTCTGCGCCCCGGTGAGAAACTCTATGAGGAACTGCTCAATGACGCCGAGCAAGTGACAGCGACAATCAACAAGAAAATCATGATTGCCAAGGTGAAGACCTATGATTATCGCGACGTGTGCGAAAATGTTGACAAAATCGTCGACCTGGCCCACAAGGGCGACGTGCACGGCATGATTTTCGCCATGAAGCAGTTCGTGCCTGAATACAAGAGCCAGCAAAGCCGCTTCGAGGCTATTGACAAGGAAATTGAGAATACCGCATCTCCAAGCGATGCGGCATTGAAGAATCATCAGCCTACAGCCGAATAAACATTTAACAGTCTAAAGCCAAGGATAAAATGAGCCGGAATCCACTTGAGTGGGCTCCGGCTCATGATTTTTTATCAGTGTTCAGTTGACAGGACTAATACTTGACGATGTGGTAATCTTCGCGAGGACGCCATTCACGGGTCAGGATCCACATGATGCCCACAGCCAGCACAATAGTGATGATGACCATCATGGACATCATCGACCAGTTGACCATGCGGCCCTGGGTAGCATAGAAGATGTCTTCATAGTTATAGATGTTCATGTCCTTGGCAATGTTGTAGTCAAATTTCCACACCGCCGTCTTGGTGAAAGGAATGAGTGACATGGCGGCATAGCTGGTGATGGTGCCCAGACGTCCGCGGTAATTGCCCAAAAACTTGCGGAATCCCTCGGCCACAAAACCCAGAATGAAGCATCCGAGTGCCAAAACTTCATGTCCTTGACCGAAGAGGAAGTTGAGCAAGAGCAACAACACGGCACACAGCATGGCGAGGCCAGGCAAGGGATATCGCTCGCACAATTTGTAATAGGGCCATGCGGCCAATACTGCTGCTGGCACAGCACTATAGGTCCACGCATAGGGGTGTAGGAATCCCAGGAGTTCCACAACGAAGAATGCCAGCACATACAGTAGGGCAAGGCCTACCAGTTTTAAAGCTTTTTCCATATTTTAGGGCTATTATTTGCTATTTTGCGGCAAAAATACATTATTCTTGTTGAAACTACAACTAAAAAAAGTAATTAATTGCTTTTTTTTTACATAAAGCAGTAATCATGGCCTTTGGCGAGTTGTTCTGTGGGGCTTGCTGTAGATTAGGAAAAATATTGTACCTTTGTCGCGGTGAAGATAGTCAGGACGTCTATATTACCGTTCAAGGGATTCACAGCAATTAATTTGCTGGGAATGCTTTTTGTGCACCCTGGGGTGTACCTGAGCGATGAGTTGATGAATCATGAGCGCATCCACACGGCTCAACAGCGCGAGATGCTTTTTGTGTTCTTCTACCTCGCCTATTTCCTGGAATGGATGGTAAGACTGCCCATGCGTGGCAATGCCTACCGCAATATCTCGTTTGAGCGTGAGGCCTATGCCAATCAACGCAACCTTGACTATCTGAAGCATCGCAAGCTGTATGCTTGGCGCAATTACATGAAACGTTCATCTTTCAAACGCAAGAAACATTCAAAATGAAGAGAATAACTCTAGCATTGTTTTTGGCGCTTGTCGCCGTGTCGCGACTCGCTGCCTATACCGCCCAGGAAGCGGTGGATAAATTCGTGTCCCACAGTTCGCTGCGTTATGCTTCGCTGGGTGTTCAGGTCATCGACCTGGACTCGGCAAAAACAATAGCCAGTTTCCGTCCCGAGCAGGCCAATATCACGGCCTCAACGATGAAAACCGTGGTCTCGTCGGCTGCTTTGGGCCTGTTGGGACCGCATTTCCGCTTCGAGACTCCTGTCTTTCTTGATGGTGAAATACGCGATAATTGCCTGTATGGCAACATCATTGTCAAGGGAACAGGCGACCCCACGCTGGGGTCAGTCTTCCTGCCTTGTCAGGCGAATATCGTTGATGAAATCATCGCTGCATTGCGAGCACGTGGCATCAGCAGGATTGAAGGTGGTATTATATGTGACGATTCCTACTACGGATTCCCTTATTTTGACGAGGACTGGGATGTGGGCGATCTGGCCTATGACTACGGTGCTGCCGTCCATGCCTTGAATTTTCATGACAATCTGGTGACGGTATCCTATACGCTTGATTCGCGTGGGCGCGTGGCGCGTTCGTCGTTCTCTCCCTCTGTTCCTGGCTTGAAGGTCATCAGCCGGTGTCGTTCAAGCCGACGCAATGCCATCACACCTTATTTGGATTACAGTGTTCCTGCACTGGTGATAACGGGTGAGACGAGCGGCAAAACATTCAGCAACACCTATGCTAACCCCACGCCGGCCCCAATGCTGGCCGACAGTCTGGAACGCGCTTTGCGTGCCGGCGGTTTCCAGTTGTTTGCCGCCAGTGAAACGTCTGCCGAGTCAAATTCAGAACAGACCTTGCTCGTGTTGCACAAGTCGCCTGAATTAACCGAAATCATCACCTCGCTGCTTGACCGCAGTGACAACATGTTTGCCCACGCGCTGTTGCGTGCTATCGGGGCGCGTGACTATGAGGTGAGGAATCTGGATTGTGCTCCTGCCGACCTCGATGTCGTCGGTGTGGCGGCAGTCAAGCGCTGGCTGGAGTTGCAGGGCATCAACACCGAGCCGCTGTTCATGCGTGACGGCAGTGGACTGGCCCGTGCCAACAAAGCTTCGGTCAACTTCTTTGGCGACATGTTGACGATGATGGCTCACCGCCGCTTTGACGGTGTGCGTCTTTGTGACCTCATGCCCACGGCATCTGGACGCGCAGGCAAGACCCTCAAGGCCAATCCGTTGAGTGACCAGATTGTACTCAAGTCGGGCAGTATGCGTCATGTGCAGTGCTTTGTGGGCTACTATCCTGCAGCGGAGCCTCGCTATTGTTTCGCTGTGCTGGTGAATAATTTCACTTGCTCTCAAGCGTCGATACGCGAGCAGATAGGTGTGTTCCTGTGCAATCTTTTTGAAGGACGATAAAAAACATGCTGAAAATAGTTGGTGTTTCAGAAAAAATGCCTAAAATTGCAGGTTAAAAGTAAAGCAAATCCATGGCGGTAATCCGCTAAGCGATTATATAACTGATGATTATGAATATGTCAATTGAGAAAATGCTATCTCATGTCTATGAGATAGAGGGTTTGATGCTCGTTACCCGTCGTTTGGGCGATGAGAACACCCCCGAAGTGATTACGAATAAGATTCAGCGCAAGGTGCGTGAGTTGGCCGAGATGTGTGGCGTGACGCTCGAAGCTCAGCCTGCTGCAGCTACTGAAGCACCAACTCCAGAAGCTGCCGAGCACCTTCCCGAGGAGGATTATGATGCCGATGAGACTTGGCAGCATGATAACGGCGAGGAGTTTAAGGAGGTTTTCTCATTAGATTATGAGGAGCCGAAGCATGAACCCGAGGAAGTTCCGGTAGCTGACCGTGAGCCCGACGAGGACATTACCGTGGAGTGGATCGAGGCCGAGGATGAGCCTGAAGAGGTTGCCGAAACAGAGCCCGTTGCCACACCGACGCCTCCTGCATTTCACCCCGAGCCCACGCCTCCTGCTTTCAAGCAGGAAGAGGAGCAGCAGGTGCCCGAGCAGGTAGCCGAGGACCCGATGCTCTCGGTGCCCGATGATGAGCCGGTGCCCGAGCCTGACCCTGAACTGGTTCCCGAAGCCGAGGACGAAACAGTTGTTCCCGACGACTTTATGGACTCAGGCGCTTTGCCCGAACCCGAGGATGAGATGCCGCTTCCTCCGCTGCCCACCGATTTCCCCGAGGTGATTGAGGAGCCCTCAACTCCGATGCGTGTTGACGAGAAGTTGCAGCGCAACCTCACTAAAGATATTCGCAAGGCCTTCTCGGTCAATGACCGTTTCCGCTATCAGCGTGAATTGTTCGCTGGCAGCGCAAGTGCGATGAACACTGCTATTGAACACATCGAGATGATGTCAAGCTACGGCAACGCCGAGCTGTATTTCTACAGCCAGTTGCATTGGGACCGTGAAGACGAGGTCGTTCAAGATTTCATGAACATCGTGCGCAACCATTTCCAGAAGTGACATACCGACTATGGCAGGCAAACTGTACATAGTGCCCACTCCCGTCGGGAACCTCAATGACATGACACCTCGTGCCATCGAGGTGCTCAAGGCGGTTGACACCGTCCTTGCCGAGGACACGCGCACCAGCGGTGTGTTGCTCAAGCACTTCGGTATCACCACACCCATGCGCAGTCACCACAAGTTCAATGAACATGAGGCGGTGGCTGCTGTGGTGGAACAACTCTTGGGCGGAGCCGTGATGGCACTCATCAGCGATGCCGGGACACCGGGAATCAGCGACCCGGGTTTCTTGCTTTCGCGCGAGTGCCGCCGCCAAGGTGTGGAGGTCGAGACCCTGCCTGGGGCAACCGCCTTTGTACCAGCCCTGGTGAACTCGGGTTTGCCTTGTGACCGCTTTGTCTTTGAGGGCTTCTTGCCCCAGAAGAAAGGCCGCGCCACACGTCTTGAAGAGTTGAAAGGTCAACCGCTCACAATGGTTTTTTATGAGTCGCCCGTGCGACTGCTCAAGACCTTGCAGCAGTTTGCCGAGGTGTTTGGCGCCGAGCGTGAGGCGAGCGTGGTGCGTGAGATCAGCAAACTGCACAACACAACGCACAATGGCACCCTGGGTGAACTGGTGGAATACTTCACCGCCACGGCTCCGCGAGGAGAGATAGTCATTGTTGTGGCGGGTAGTCCGCCCGAAGCGGCTGCCAAGGTCGATAAATATGCCGCCTTCAAGCAAAAGAAGGCCAAAGTCTGAAAACAAACTAAGCAAAACAAAGAATATAGATAAGCACAATAAAGTTTGACAATAATTAAAAAGCAATAGGTATGAAAAAGATTTTTTATTTGGTTTGGCTGATGGTAGGGTTGGCGGTGATGCCTGCTTGCCAGCGCGCTAACCAATTGGAACAGGAGACCATACGCCAGGACTCGATCAATGCAGCCCTGCAGGACTCCATCAACACTGCCAATGCCGAGAAAGACAGTCTGATGCAACTCATGAGTGACATCGCCGATGGCATGGCACAAATCAAGGAAATCGAGGACATCGTGTCGGTGAACAACCTGAGCGGCGAGACTCCAGATCGCAAGAAACAGTTGCGCGACGATATCGTCCTCATCCAGGAGTCTGTTGCAAAGCACAAGAAACGCCTGGATGAACTGGAGAGGCGCTTGAAGCAATCGACCAACTATAATGACAAGATGGCCAAATCGATTGCGTTGATGAAGCAACAACTCGAGGAACAAGAGAAAACGATTAACTCCCTGACCGATCAACTGGCAGCCGCTCACATCCAAATCAAGAACCTGAACCAGAGTGTGGACTCGCTCAACACGGTCAACAAGGCTGTGGTTCAAGAAAAAGAAAAAGCTCAAGAGGAGTCCAAGAACTTGACCAATGAGGTCAACAACTTGAACACCTGCTATTATGTCATCGGCTCGATGAAGGAACTCAAGGCCCACAAGATTGTTGAATCGGGCTTCTTGCGCAAGACCAAGATCCTGCAGGGCGATTACGAGATGTCCTACTTCACCAAGGCCGACCGTCGCACCTTGAACGAAATCCCCTTGCACAGTGTTAAGGCTCAGGTGATGACCAATCACCCCAAGAGCTCTTATGAATTGGTGGATCAGGGTGGAACGAAGGTGTTGCGCATCCTGAGTCCTGAACGATTCTGGGAAAAATCCAATTTCTTGGTCATCAAAGTGGATTGATGAAGGTTGTCCTTGCGTTTGACAAGTTCAAAGGCTCGGCGACAGCACGCCAGTTAAACGAGGCCGCACAGCAATGCTTGTGCGGTCTTGATGGTGTAGAGGTGACCACTGTCGCTGTTGCCGACGGCGGTGACGGCACGACCGAGGTGCTGGCATCGAACCGGCAGGGACAATGGGTGACCATGCCCACCATTGGACCCTTGTTGCAGCGTGAACCGGTCAATGCGCGTTACTTCATGTGTGACGATGGCACTGCTCTCATCGAGGTGGCCGCTGCCAGCGGACTCGCCTTGTTGCCCCAGGATGAACGCGACGTGATGCGCACGACGACGCTGGGCACCGGCATGCTCATGCGTGACGCTATGGAACGTGGCTCTCGCCACATCGTGCTGGGACTGGGTGGTTCGGCCACATGTGATGCCGGCATGGGTATTATGAGCGCCCTCGGCGCGGAGTTCCTTGACCGACAAGGGCACCACTTGTATCCCAGTGGGGAGTCTTTAGAGAGAATCGAGCATATCGAGACGTTGGGCATTCCGCAAACCGTCCGTGACTGTCGTTTCACCATCTTGATAGATGTTGATACTTTTCTGTGCGGTGAACGGGGAACAGCACGCCTGTTCGCTCCGCAAAAGGGGGCATCGCCCGAGCAGGTAGAGCAGCTGGAACATGGTTTGGCCCATGTCGCGGATATTGTGGGACAGGAGATTGCCTGCAAGCAGGGCTGTGGCGCTGCGGGTGGCATCCCGGCGCTGATGATGTATCTGCTCAATTGCGAACTGTTGCCAGGAGCGCCTTATGTGTTTGCGTGCAACGGCATGCGCGAGGCGCTGGACGGAGCCGACCTGGTCATTACAGGTGAAGGCAAATTGGACCGCCAGACCATGATGGGCAAGGGGCCGGGCTCGGTCATCACAATGGCTCGCGAGAAGAATGTTCCTGTGGCAGCCGTCTGTGGAGTGGTGGAGAGTGATTTTGATTGGCAGCAGGCAGGACTTTTCAAGGCTGTCGCTGTGAGCGAGGGTCTAAGTGCAGCCGAGGCGATGGACAATGACAGGACGCTCATGAATGTCTCGCGGGCTGTCGCAGAATTGGTTGACGATTTTGCCGCGTTTGCTGATGGCGAGAAGAACCTGGGCGCGTTGTGATATTCGTGAATTTATTGTAACTTTGTGCATTCATAATCACTAAACTGAACCAGATATGAAAATTGGAGATAAAATTCCCGAATTCTTGGGTGTAGATCAAAACGGTAACGAAATCAAGGCGAGCGATTTCACAGGTAAGAAACTCATTATTTATTTTTACCCTAAGGACAATACGCCCGGCTGCACGGCCGAGGCTTGCAGCCTGGCAACAGGCTATGGCGCTTTGAAGCGTGCCGGCTATGCGCTGCTGGGTGTGAGCAAGGACAGTGCGGCAAGCCATCAGAAGTTTGCCGACAAGTACAGTCTGCCGTTTCCGCTCATCGCCGATGTGGACACCAGCCTGAATCAGGCCTTCGGCGTCTGGCGTGAGAAGAAGATGGCGGGTCGCACCTACATGGGCACCGTGCGCACCACTTTCATCATCGATGAGCAAGGAATCGTCAAGCACATCATCGAGAAAGTGAACACCAAGGATAGCGCCAACCAAATTTTGGAATTGGATATCTAAGATACTGATAACTAATAATCTAACGTGATGAAAAAATATATTTTAACACTTGCGCTCCTCCTTATTACAATAGGTGCTGGAGCATTGACGCTCGAAGAATGTGTGTTGCGTGGCAATTCGCCTCGCGGCGTCGGAGCAATGCAGCCTGCCAAAAATGATGGTCGCTACTTCTATCGCCTGAGCGATGATGGCAATGCCATCAACCGCATCAGTTATGCCAAGGGTGACGAGAGCGTGCTGCTGGACACCAGCGACGAGGCTGTGACCGGTTGGGACGACTTCGAAGTGACGGCCGATGGCGCCTATGTCCTGCTGTGGAACAACTCGCAGGAGATTTACCGCTACAGTTTCAGCGCCGATTACTACGTCTATGACCTCAAGAACAAGACGATGAAGGCCTTGAGCGAGGGTGGGGGCGAGGAAATCGCGACCCTGTCTCCCGACGGCAAGCGCGTGGCCTATGTCAAGGGCAACAACGTGTTTGTGCGCAACCTGGTGGATGGCACGACCGTGCAAGTGACCCATGACGGCAAGAAGAACAACATCATCTATGGTGTGCCCGACTGGGTCTATCAGGAGGAATTGGGTATGCTCAACACGCTCAACTGGTCGAGCGACAGCCGTTCGTTGGCTTTCCTGCGTTGGGACGAGAGCCAGGTGAAGATGGCGTCGATGGTCATCTATCAGGGTACCTGCAACCCCAAGGACGAGTATGCGCTCTATCCCGGACGCTATGATTTCAAGTACCCCGTGGCTGGTGAGAAGAACTCCATCGTGAGTGTTCACTGCTATGACGTGGTGGACGGCACGTTCAAGAAACTCAATGTGCCGCTCGACGAGGAGGACTACGTTTGCCACATCACCTTCAGTCCCGACCCGCAGCGCCTGATGGTGCAACGTCTGAATCGTCTTCAGAATGACTTGCGCATCTATGCCGTCAATCCCATGACAGGTGAGGCCAAGCAAGTCTATCAAGAGACTTCGGACACCTGGGTGGACGCCGAGACATCGCAGCAAGTGCAGTATGAGGACAACTTCTTTGTGATTCCCAGTGAGCGCTCGGGCTACATGCAGCTCTATCAGTATGATTTGGACGGTAACCTGATGTGCCAACTCACTAATGACAATAAGCGCATCATCTCGCAGTTCTACGGCTATGACAAGGCCACCAAGCGTTTCTATTACCAAGCCTCGTGTGGCCCGCTGAACCGCGTTGTCGAGTGTGTGGATACCAAGGGCAAAGTGACTCGCTTGGCACCCTCTACTGCCGATGGTCAAGGCACGGCATCGGCTGTTTTCAACGGTGATTTTACCTACTATGTGGGATGTTACAGTGATGCGCAGACGCCCAATCAGTACCGCATCTATGACCGCAAGGGCAAGCGCGTGCGTGACCTGCAGCTCAACGAGGAATATGCTCGTCGTTACACTGCTGTCGATGTGCCCAAGAAGGAGTTCTTCACCATGGAGCATGACGGCTACACGCTCAACGGCTACATGATCAAGCCCGTTGACTTTGACCCGAATAAGAAATATCCTGTCATCATGGAGCACTATAACGGTCCTGGCTCGCAGGAAGTGCTCAACAAGTGGCGCATGGGCTGGGAGCAGTACTTTGCTACCCAGGGCTACATCGTTTGCGAGGTGGACAGCCGTGGCACGGGTTTCCGTGGCAAGGACTTTGAGTCGATTACCTATCTAAACTTGGGAAAATATGAGACCGAGGATGCTGTGGCAGCAGCCAACTATATGGCCTCACAGCCTTGGGTGGATGCCGACCACATTGGCATCATGGGCTGGAGCTACGGCGGTTTCCAGACGCTGATGGCGATGAGCGAGCCGGGCAGCAACTACGCCTGCGGTGTGAGCATCGCACCGGTGACCACTTGGCGCTACTATGACAGCATCTACACCGAGCGCTACATGCGCACGCCCCAGGAGAACCCCGAGGGTTATAGCAACTTCCCGCTCAATCGTGCCGAGAACCTCAACGGTCGCGTGCTCATCATGTTCGGTAGCGCCGACGACAACGTGCACATCGTCAACTCGATGCAATATGTCTCCAAGCTCGTGGACATGAACCGCACCTGTGACATGATGGTCTTCCCCAACATGAACCACAGCATCCGCGACTGCTCGGCCCGCTTTGTGGTCTACAAGCGCGCCCTCGAGTTCTACGACCAATACCTCAAGTAATAGCTACATACTTTAGATTCCCTAGAGATTCTAGAGCATCTAGAACTACAAGAGAATGAGATGGATTATCGGGATGTGTTCTTTGTGGTGACGGGGCCGACGGCGACGGGCAAGACGGCGCGCGCCGTGCATCTGGCCAAGACGATAGGCGGTGAAATCATCAGCGCCGACTCGCGCCAGATCTACCGCGGCATGGACATCGGCACGGGCAAGGACCTGGCCGAGTATGATGGTGTGCCTTATCACCTCATTGACATCCGTCCTGCGGGTTACCGCTACAGCCTCTATGAATTTTTGGAAGACTTCGAGCGGGCCTATGACGACATCCGTGGTCGCGGCAAACCCGTCATCATGTGCGGTGGCACAGGGCCCGTTCCCCGCAACGAGGAATTGCGCGCCGATTTGGCCGGCAAGTCGCTGGAGGAACTCACCGCCTTGCTCAAGACAATGAAGACCTTGCGCAACAACAGCGACATCGACACCGTGGCGCGTGCCACACGCGCCATAGAAATCTGTCGTTACTATGAGCTGCATCCCGAGCTCAAAGCGCTCACCGAGCCACATCCCATGGAGAACGCCCTTGTCATCGGCGTGGAGGTGGACCGGGACACCCGTCGTGAACGCATCACTCGCCGTCTGCGAGCGCGACTTGACGAAGGCATGATTGACGAGGTGCGCCGTCTCATTGACGAGGGCATCGACCCCGAGGACCTCATCTATTACGGACTATAAGTTCGTCACCCAATATGTTATTGGCCAGTTGACCGAAGACGAGATGTTCCGCCAGTTGGAAATCGCCATCCACCAGTTCGCCAAACGCCAGATGACCTGGTTCCGCGGCATGGAAAAACGCGGCACCCCCATCCACTGGCTCTCCAGCACCCTCCCCCCCGACGACTTCACCTCCCAAGTCCTCACCCTCGCCACCACCCTCTCAAACAATAAGAACAATTAATAGACTAAAGTCATACAACTGCCTGAAAATTGAATCGGCTCAAATGTTTTGAATTTGAGCCGATTCAGTGTTACTTGGATTCGTTTTTCTTTTTGATGTATTCCTGGCGGGCGTGGCGCAGGCGGCGCTGCCGCTCTTGTTCGCGGCGGCGACGGCGCTTTTCGGCGTCCTCCTGGCGGTATGCAAAATCGTTGTCAGCCATAATTGTCAACCACAGGTCAAAATGCGTAATAATTGAATGCGGATGCCAAATTAGTATAATTCGCGAAATTCGTAGTTTATTAATCCGTAGTTTGTTTTATTCCTTGTGGAAGGTGTCGCTGAAGAGGGTGCGGTTGAGGATGCTGCGGCCCAAAGTGAGTTCGTCGGTGTACTCAATCTCGTTGCCCACACTCACGCCGCGCGCCAGGATGGTGATCTTGACATCGGGGTAGGGGGCAAGACGGCGGAAGATGTAGAAATTGGTCGTGTCGCCCTCCATCGTGGCACTCAACGCCAGGATAACCTCCTTGATGCCGCCAGCCTTGACGCGTTCCTCCAGGCTGTCCACCTCGATGTCGGTGGGGCCGATGCCGTCCATGGGCGAGATGAGTCCGCCCAGCACATGATACAGTCCCTTGTGCTGGTGAGTGTTCTCGATGCTCATCACATCCTTGACATTCTCGACGACGCAGATGGTGCTTGCGTCACGCGTCGGGTTACTGCAGATGGGGCACACCTCGGTCTCGCTGATGTTGTGACACACCTTGCAGTAGCGGATCTCGCGGCGCAGTTTGATGATGGCCTCGCCAAAGTTGACCGCTTCCTGCTCGTCGCGCTTGAGCAAGTGCAACACCAGACGGAGCGCGGTTTTGCGCCCGATACCCGGCAGTTTGGCAAACTCGCTGACAGCCGTTTCCAACAGATGAGAAGCAAATTCCTGATCCATTTCTCGTGGGTGCTGATGCGATTAGTTGTGTTTCACCAAACGCTCATATTCAGGATTTCCTTCATGCAGCAAGCGCTGATAACGCTCACGGTCGTTGAGCACGTCATAGGCCGCCTTCACATCAGGATTGCGGTGGTTGATGACCACGCTGTAGGCACCAGGGTCGCCATAGATGTCGCGGGCAATCAGTCCCTTGATGATGGCCTTGAGCATCATCTCGCTGGTGCGGTATTTCTCCTCGTCATATTTCACGCTGTCCTTCTCGCCCATGGTGATGAAATCGCGCATCATCTCGTCGCTCACGATGAAGCCATTGTCAAAGTCTTTCACTGTCTTGAACTGCTTGTTGAGGGACTTGCGGTTCTTGTCCACATACTTGATGGCATACTGGTTGATAATGCCCTTGGCGCTCAAGTCGCGGTAATAGGTGGAATACTCGGAAGTGTCAACGGGCACATACACATCGGGCATCACACCGCCACCGCCGTAGATGGTGCGACCGTTCAGCCTGGTGGCATAGCGCAAAGTGTCGTTGAACTGGATGCTGTCCAAGCAATAGTATTCGCCCTCGTTGGCACGGTCCAGCAACTCTTTCTCGTAGGCCTTCTTGTCGCCACGGTTATAGGGTTTCTGGATGCAACGGCCGCTGGGTGTGTAGTAGCGTGCCACGGTGAGGCGCATCATCGAGCCGTCCTCGAACTTGAAAGGTCGTTGCACCAGTCCCTTGCCGAAGGTGCGTCTTCCCACAACCACGGCACGGTCCCAGTCCTGCATGGCGCCAGCAAAGATCTCGGCGGCCGATGCTGAATACTGGTTGACAATCACTACCATGTGCAGGTCCTTGTAGCTGCCCCAGCCGTTGGCGTTAGCCTCGCTGCGCGGGTTGTTCTCGCCCTCGGTGTAGACCATCAACTGGCCTCGTTCCAGGAACTCGTTGCACATGTCGATGGCGGCATTCAGGTAGCCGCCGCCATTGTCGGCCAGATCCAGGATGAGCTGTGTCATGCCCTGTTTCTTCAGGTCTTTCAAGGCATCCATCATCTCCTCATAGGTTTTTGCGCCAAAGCGAGAGATGCGCAGGTAGCCCGTTTGCTCGTCCATCATGTAGCTGGCATCGATGCTGTGAACAGGAATGTTGTCTCGCGTGATGCGGAAGGTGATCAGCTCGGGCACACCGGCACGTTTCACCTTGATGATGACCGTGGATCCCTTCTTGCCGCGCAATCGTTTCTGGATGTCGCTGTTTTTCATCTTCACGCCGGCGATGAGCGTGTCGTTGACGTAGATGATGCGGTCGCCGGCCAACACACCCACGCGCTCACTGGGGCCACCGGGCACGGTCTGGATGACATACAGCGTGTCCTTGTTCATGTTGAACTGGATGCCCACACCGCTGAATTCGCCCTGCAAGGGCTCCTCCAGTTCCTTGGTTTCCTTGGCATCGGTATAGGATGAATGAGGGTCAAGGCTCTCAAGCATTCCCTTGATGGCCTCCTCGATGAGTTTGTCCTCATCAACCGAGTCCACATACAGCGTCGAGATGGCATACTCTGCGTTCAGCAGTTTCTGCATTGCCTGCGGCATGCCACGCTGTGCTGACACCGACAATGACAGTGCCACAAACAGCGGCAAAACCAAAAATATCTTTTTCATGTGATATGTTCTTTCTGAAATGGGTTATTTGACGGGGAGTTGAGACAAATCGGCATCTTCCGGGAGATAGCCGCTCACATCCTGGCCAAACCTGGCCAGTTCGCGCACGATGCTGCTGCTGATGTGGCTGTACTCGGGCAGGGTATAGAGCAGGATGGTTTCAATGCCGCTCAAGTCACGATTCACCTCGGCAAGGTGTTTCTCGTTCTCGAAATCCTGAATCAGGCGCACGCCGCGCACAATGAACTGGGCACCCACCTCGCGGGCGATGTCAACAGTCATGTTCTCATAGCTGATGACCTTCACGCGTGGCTCGTCTTGAAAAACGCTCTCGATGAACGCTTTGCGTTGCTCCATGCTCATGAACGAACGTTTGTCGGCATTCACGCCGATGGCGATCACGAAACGGTCAAACAACGGCAGAGCCCTACGCACGATGGACTCATGTCCGCGTGTGAACGGGTCGAACGACCCGGGGAACAGCGCCACGCGGCACGCTTTGTTATCAATGCACTGTGATGTCTTCATCATCCTCGTTCACTAGGTTGTCAATAATGAAATTCTGGCGTTCCATGGTGTTCTTGCCCATGAAGAAGGCGAGCATCTGCTTCACCGAGTCCTCCTTGCGCAGCGACACACGGTCAAGGCGCATATCGGGACCGATGAAGTCCTGGAACTCGTCGGGGGAAATCTCACCCAGACCTTTGAATCGTGTGATTTCGGCATTCTCACCCAGCTTGTCAAGCGCGTTGAGGCGCTCCTCGTCGCTGTAGCAGTAATAGGTCTCTACCTTTTGCGGCTTGGCCTCGCGCTTGCTGGTGCGCGACTTGCGTTTTGCGTCTTTCTTGTTGAGCACGCGGAACAGCGGCGTCTGCAGGATATACAGGTGGCCGGTCTTGATCAATTCGGGGCAGAACTGCAGGAAATAGGTCAACAGCAGCAGGCGGATGTGCATGCCGTCAACATCGGCATCGGTGGCGATGATGACCTTGTTGTAACGCAACCCGTCGATGCCGTCCTCGATGTTGAGTGCCGACTGCAGCATGGCGAATTCGGTGTTGGTGATGACCTTCTTGGGGTCGAGCCCATAGGTGTTCAGCGGCTTACCGCGCAGCGAGAATACGGCTTGTGTCTCCACGTCGCGAATCTTGGTGATGCTGCCGCTTGCCGACAAACCCTCGGTGATGAAAATGCTGCTCTCGCCACGGCGGTCGTTGTCCTTGGGGGCGCGGGCGTCGTTGAAGTGGATGCGGCAGTCGCGCAGCTTGTCGTTGTGCAAGGCGGCCTTCTTGACGTTCTCGCGCACCTGCTTGCTCACGCCGGCAATGGCCTTGCGTTCGCGCTCGTTATCCTGGATTTTCTTCAGCAGCACCTCGGCAGTCTCGGGGGCCTTGTGCAGGTAGTTGTCCAGCTCGCGCTTGATGAAGTCGTTGATGTATTTATAAATTGTGGGGCCGTCTTTCCACATCACGCTGCTGCCCAGCTTGATCTTGGTCTGGGACTCGAAAACGGGTTCCTCGACCTTGACGCTGATGGCAGCGACGATACCGTTGCGGATGTCGCTATACTCGAAATTCTTGCCGTAGAATTCCTTGATAGTTCTGGACAGCGCCTCACGGAACGCGCTCTGGTGCGTGCCGCCCTGGGTCGTGTGCTGGCCGTTGACAAACGAGTAGAACTCCTCGCCCAATTGTGCTGCATGGGTGATGACCACCTCGATGTCGTCGCCCGTGAAGTGCATGAGCGGATACAGCGGGTCGTTGGTCATGTTCTCCTTGACCAGGTCGCTCAAGCCGTTGCGCGAGTGGTACTTCTTGCCGTTGAACGTGAGCGTCAGTCCCGTGTTCAGGTAAGAGTAGTTCTTGATCATCTGTTCGATGATGTCCTCGCGGAACTCGTAGTTCTTGAAGATTGAACTGTCGGGGATGAAGCGCACGAACGTTCCGTTTTCTTCTCCCTCGCTGGCAGCAATGACACCGCTCTCCTCCTTGGCAACACCCTCGTGATAGGTCACCGAGGAGCACTGGCCGTCGCGCACGCTGCGGATGTAGAACTCCGAGGACAGGGCGTTCACCGCCTTGATACCCACACCGTTCAGACCCACCGACCGTTTGTAGGTCTGCGTGTCATACTTGGCACCGGTGTTCATCTTGGATGACGCTGCCTTGACCTGATCCAGGGGGATACCACGGCCATAGTCACGGATGGTCACTGCGCCGTCGGCAACGTCGATGTCAATGTTGGGCTTGGCATAGCCGGTATTGAACTCGTCGATACTGTTGTCGATGACCTCCTTGATGAGGACGTAGATACCGTCATCGCTCTGGGAACCGTCACCCAGTTTGCCGATATACATACCGGGGCGCAGTCTTATGTGTTCACGCGGAGATAGCGTCACCAGGCGGTCATAACCGCCAAAATCGCTGTCCGTCGCTTGTCCCGCATTCACTTCGGGCTCTTCTATTTGATTCAGTTTATCTTTTGACATTCTTTCTAGATGGTGATATCTGCATTTTTAACCTGCAAATATAGTAATAATCCTTCAACAATCATGCCAACGGCGTGTAACAATAAGGTTTATTAACGATTGGGTGCGCTGTGTGAGGTGGTATAGAAAAATAATGTGACTTCAACGAGTCGTCATGTTTGTTTCATTCGCATTTGTTTTGTACTTTTGTGCCTTGTAATATAACACAAAATCTAAACAATGATTATTATGGCAAGATTTCGCAATTTCATGCTTTTATGCCTGTGCGCACTGATGGCGGTTCCCGCTATGCGTGCAGACAACCTGACGATTATCGCAGTGAATGACACCCACAGCCAGATTGATCCCACCAGCGACAATCTGGGCGGTGTGGCACGCCGTCGTGCCATCTATGACCAGTTGCGCGCCCAAAACCCCAACACCGTGCTGATTCATGCTGGTGATGCTGTTCAAGGCACGCTCTATTTCAGCATCTACCGTGGAGACGTGGAATATGCACTGATGGACACTTTGGGCTATGACGCTATCATTCTGGGTAATCATGAGTTTGACAACGGCATGGAGGAACTTGCAGCACATTATCGCAATGTCGATGCCGTGAAAATCAGCGCCAATTATGACTTCAGCGCCACACCGCTCGACGGTTTGTTCCAGCCCTATTGGATCAAAGCCGTGGGCGACAAGCGTGTGGCTTTCTTCGGCATCAATGTCAACCCTGTGGGCCTGATCGCCGAGACTAACTGCGAGAATTTGCGTTACATCAATGCCCCCGATGTGGCAGATGCCACGGCCCGCTACCTCAAGGAGGTGATTGGCGTGGATTACGCCGTCATGGTGTCGCACATCGGTTACAGCAGCTATGAGCCCAGCGAGCCCAATGATGCGCTCATCATCGGTCAGAGCCACTATATCGACCTGGTCATCAGCTCGCACTCTCACACTACCATTAAACCTGGCAGCGGCATGGACCGTATCGCCAATGCCGACGGCAAACTCATCCCCATCGGCCAGAATGGCAAGAGCGGCAAATTGGTCGCTACCTATGACTTGGATTTAGAGACCGGAAACGTCGTTTACAGCCACATTCCTGTTGACAACAGTTGGGACGAAGCTGCAAGCCGTTATACCGCCATGGATGCGTGGTTGGGCGGTTACCGTCACGGTGTGGACAGCATCATGAGCAATCCCATTGCCGTGAGTGCCCGCCACATGAGAAACAGCAGTGCAGCAGCCCAGAACTGGGTGAGCGATGTTTCGCTGGAAATCATCAAGAAACTGTCGGGCATCAACAACATCGCCTGCGCCATCATGAACAAGGGTGGCATCCGCACCGATATGCCCGAGGGCACTGTTACCGAGGGCGTCATCCTCAATATGTTCCCCTTCGATAACAGGTTTGTCGTTCTGGAGATGACGGGCAATGACCTCATCGAGAGCGTGAAGCGCATGTGTGCTCGTGACGGTGATGCCGTGAGCAAGGAACTGCGTGCCACCTACAACGACAAGGGCGAACTCATCAAGGCCACCCTCAACGGCAAGAAGATTGACCCCAACAAGATTTATAACGTCGCCACTATCGACTATCTGGCCAATGGCGGTGATTACATGGATTGCATGAAGGCCTGCAAACGCTTGTTCGTCGACAACCAGAAGTATGGTAACCACATTTTGAAATATGTGAAGGAATTGAACAACAAGCACATCAAGATCAATTCCACCGACGAGGTGAGAATCAGTAAGAAATAAACTTTTAACCATAAGTTTTTTGTTGCTGGTGTTCAGGTTTTACAGCGTATAAAAGAATAAGATAATGACCAAATTCATTCGTGTATTATTGTTTGTGTTGGCAGTGACGATGGCGTCACATGTCACTGCGCGCTCTACCAGGGACTTGCCCAATCTGTTCAACAACGTTGACCTGGTGGAGATGAACAACTGGGTGGACAGTGTGTTCAACTCGCTGTCGCCCGAGGGACGCATTGGCCAGCTGATTGTAGCTGATGTGACACCGTCGGCCAACGATGCCGTGCGTGATTATGTGAGGCAACTGGTCACCAAGAATTTGGTGGGCGGACTCATCTATGAGCGCAGCACCATGAGCGACCAGGCCAGTATCACCAACCTGGCGCAGTCACTTGCCGCAGTGCCGCTGATGATCACCATCGACGGTGAGTGGGGCTTGGGCATGAGGCTCAAGGAAGTGCCCAATTTCCAGCGCAACCTCATTTTGGGGGCGGTGGATAATGACCGGCTGCTCTATGAGTACGGTCGTGAGGTGGCCCGTCAGTGCCGCCGCATGGGCATTCAGGTGAATTTTGCCCCCGTGCTCGATGTGAACGATAATCCGCTGAATCCAGTCATCGGGGACCGCTCCTTCGGCGAAAATCCCGAACTGGTCGCCCGTCATGCCATTGCGTTTGCCCGTGGCCTTGAGGATGGTGGCGTGATGGCAGTGGGTAAGCATTTCCCAGGCCACGGCTCATCTAGCGAGGACTCTCACAAGACCCTGCCGGTCATCAACAAGTCTTTGCAGGAAATCAATACATGTGAGTTGGTGCCGTTCCGCAAATTCATTGATGCAGGACTGAGCGGTATCCTCACGGCCCATCTGCTTGTGCCCTCTATCGGTGACGGCAAGGCTCCCACCAGTTTGTCACCGTTGTGTGTGTCAACACTGTTGCGCGACGAGCTGCATTTCGACGGACTCATCTTCACCGACGCCCTCAACATGAAGGGGGCAACCCAGTTGTTAAAGGGCTCGGCCTGTGTCAACGCTCTGTTGGCAGGTAATGACGTGCTGCTCATGCCCGAGAACATCAGTGATGAGATTGCCGCAATTCGTCAGGCTGTCGCCGATGGCAAACTCAGTCAAACTATCATTGATGAGCGTTGCAAAAAGATCTTGCGTTACAAGTATGCTCTCAACCTGACTAACCGTCAGAGTGTCAATACTTCCAATCTGCTGAGCGATGTCAATTCGCAGCAGGCCGAAGTGCTCAAGCGTCAGCTCACTGCCGGCAGCATCACCGTCATCAAGAACAATGACAAAATTCTGCCGATTCACAATCTGCAGAGTCGTCACATTGCTGTCGCCACCATTGGCAACGAGAAGGGCACAGCATCCAAGTTCACGCGCCGTTGCGCTGACTATGCTCAGATTTCGCGTTTTGACCTTGACAAGGCAGGCAGTGCATCAGCCCTTGCCGAGCAGTTGCACGACGGTCATTTCAACACCATTATTGTGGAGGTGGGCGAAGACAGCGAGGCTAACCGTGCTGCACTTGAGACAGTGGTCAAGAAATGCAAGAATGTTGTCGTGGTGATTACCTGTAAGCCCTACGAGATCAAGAACTACGGCACTGCCATCACCAACAAGCACGTCAAGGCGGTGGTACTCACCTATGAGAACAGCACATTGGCCGAAGACTATGCCGCTCAAACCATCTTTGGCGGCAATGCGGCTGGCGGTGTTTTGCCCATTTCGCTCGCTTTTAATGGCAAGAAAACCCGATTTGAGGCTGGCGACGGCATCCAGTATGAGTCCATCAGGCTGGGTTACTCCATTCCTGCCGAGGTGGGTCTGGATAACCGCTTGACCGCGCAAATCGACTCGGTGTGCCGATTGGGTGTGCAGCAGCATGCTTTCCCCGGCTGCCAGGTGATTGTCGCTCGTCACGGCAAGGTGGTTTACAAGGGCTCCTTTGGAAACATCAGTTACGAGAGCAAGGTCAAAGTCGATGACAACACGTTGTTCGGTCTCGCCTCGGTGTCCAAGGCTACCGGCACCATCAGTGGTGTGATGAAGGCCTTTGACGACGGCAAGTTCCGCTTGGATGACCGTGCGAGCGAATACATCCCCGGCTTGCGTGACGGTGACAAGCAGGACATCACTTTCCGCGATCTGCTCTATCACGAGACGGGTATGCCCGCCTCGCTGAACATGTGGTACATGATGATGGATGAGAAATCCTATACCGGCGAACTCATCGCTGGAGCGCAGGACGCCATCCACACCGTCAAGATCATGGACGGTGCCTGGGGACACAAGGACGCCAAGATGCGCACCGACATCCTTTCGCCCGTCAAGACCGATAAGTTCAACATCGCCATTGCCGACGGCCTCTGGGGCGGCAGGGTGACCTATGACTCCATCATGAATCGAATGTATCATGCCAAGCTGGGCAAAAAGAAATACTTGTATAGCTGCTGCAACTTCTCGTTGCTGGCCGATGCTGTGCAGCGCATGACGCACTCACCGCTCAACTATTACGTCAACAACTATATCTTTGCTCCGCTGGGCGCCTATCACACGATGTATCGCCCGTTGAGCAAGTTCTCGCGCGACGAGATCGCTTATACCGAGAAGGACACCTACCTGCGTCGCCAGCACATCCACGGTTATGTCCATGACGAGTTGGCTGCGTTCTCGGGCGGTGTGCAAGGCAATGCGGGCTTGTTCAGCAACGCCAATGACCTGGCGAAGCTCTTCCAGATGTGGCTCAACGGTGGCACCTATGGTGGTGTGCGCTTGCTCAAGGCGTCAACCGTCGAGACCTTCACCACACAGAAGAGCCCTAACAGTCATCGTGGACTGGGCTTTGACAAGCCCGTTGTGGGTAATCCCAATGCCAGCAACACCTGTGCCGAAGCAACCCCCGAGACCTATGGTCACACGGGCTTCACTGGCACCTGCTTCTGGGTTGATCCCAAGAATGACATGTTCTACATCTTCTTGAGCAACAGGGTGTGTCCCACGCGCAACAACCCGAACTTCGGACGCATCAGTGCCCGCAGCCACATCCAGTCGCTCATTTACAAAGCAATCCGCGACGAATAAACTAAAGACTAAAAACCCAAACCTAAGACTGAAATGAAGAAAATAGCTTTCCTTTTCACTGCCCTGTTGTTGCTCGCATCGTGCAGCAAGGGCTACAAGGTCACAGTCACCTTCCCTGATGACTCCGCCAACGGCGAGACCGCTTTCCTGACCAACTATGATACCGGCGACACCCTGTTGAGCGCCACAGTCGAGAACAACGCCTGTACCTTCGAGGGCAATGCAGACAAGGGATTCTTTGCCCGTCTGCTCGTGGGTGGCAACCGTTACGGCTTCATCGTTGAGCCGGGTGACGTCAAGCTCAATATCGCCGAGGGTACTGCCATCAGTCCTCTCAACGACAAAATGGCGGCATGGAGCAAGGAGATGCAGGCCATTGCCGAGGACTCAACGCTCACCGAGGCCGAGAGTGATGCCCGCTATGCCGAGGGACTCTTCAAGTTCTACCAGGGCAACAAGGACAATGCCATTGGCCCTTGGGCTTTCTGCAACTATTTGATGTATAAAGACTTCACCGAGGCCGACATCGACGCAATGCTCAAAGAAGCGCCCGCCGAGTATGCACAACTCAAACGAGTTGCCAAGGCCAAGAATGCCGCTCGCCAGCTGGCTGTCACCGCCGTGGGTCAAAAGTTCACCGATTTTGAAGTGCCCGCAGCCGACGGCTCGATGCAGAAACTGTCCGACTATGTCGGCAAGGGAAAAGTCACCCTCGTGGACTTCTGGGCTAGTTGGTGCGGTCCCTGCAGGGCCGAGATTCCCAAGCTGCAGGCCCTCAAGGCCAAGTATGGCGACAAGTTCGATGTGCTGGGCGTAGCCGTGTGGGACAACCCCGATGACACCCGCAAGGCCATGGAGCAGATGGAGATCACTTGGCCCGTCATCATCGGCACCGAGCAGTTGAACCAGCCTACCGACTTGTACGGCATCAAGGGCATTCCCCACATCATCATTTTTGGTCCCGACGGCACCATCCTGTCGCGTGGACTCACGGGTGATGACCTTGCCAATAAACTTGTTGAAGTATTGTAAACTCTAGTAATATACCTCAAACACACATTGACCTGTAATGAATACCATTTGGATTGTTTTGCCCATCTTGACATTGTTGATGTTCGAGTTGGGTCTGAACCTGAAAATTGAGGATTTCAAATTGTTCAAGACGCGTCCCAAGCCCGTGTTGGCGGGTCTTATCGGTCAAATCATCATTCTGCCGCTGTTGGCGTGGTTTATCGGCAAGGCATTCGGGCTCGAGCCGATTTTCCTCATCGGCTTCGTGCTGATAGCCTGTTGTCCCGGCGGCAGCTCGTCAAACGTGTTTTCCATGCTGGCCAAGGGCGATGTGGCACTGTCGGTGTCGCTCACCGCGTGCAGCTCGATCATCACGCTCGTGACAGTGCCCCTCATCATGCAATGGGTGACCAGTGCGGCGGGTAATGCCGTGATGGTGCATCTGCCCGTGGGCAAGCTGTTGATGCAGAACCTGGTGCTCATGTTCCTCCCCATTGTGGTGGGTATTATTGTGAAGAAACGTTGCAGTAAGGCGGCCGATGCAATGCACCGTGTGCTCTCGCGCATCGCGTTTCCTGCCCTGATTTTTCTCGCTGGCGTCTTCTTCTTCCAGAACCGCGAGGCCATCATCGACAGTTTCGCGCAACTGGGCTTGTCGGTGACTGTGCTCATTCTGCTGGCCATCGGCAGTGGTGCCTTGCTGTCAAGGGTGATGATGCTTTCGGTTCAAGAACGTCGCACCATCGTCATCGAGGTGGGTATGCAGAACGCGGCTCAAGCCATTGCCATCGCGAGCAGCCCGCTGGTGTTCAACAACGACGTTATCGCCATCCCCGCCATCATCTATGCCTTGATGATGAACGTTGTCCTCATCACCTACGTTGCCATCATCAAGAACAGGTAACCGATCAACTCCTCCTCGTCGTCTCGCAAAATAGAGTGACTCCCGTCGCTCGGGCGCTAAGAAAAAAGAAAACTAGAAATACATCCGCATGCGTTTTTTTTGAACGCGAATTACGCTGATTATCGCTGATTTTTAAAAATAATCCTTGTAATCCGCGCAATCCGCGTTAATAGCAACATCCGCACCCCCGTCGTTCAGGAATGCGGATGCCAAATTGTTCTAGTTGTCCTAGTTGTCTTCAATGACGAGTGGTTGCGGATGCCCCCCTACACTCTCCTCGCTACACTCTACACGGCGGCGAAAGCCGCCTTATACACCCTACACGGCGGCGATAGCCGCCTAAATCACGGCCAGGTGCTGGTGAGCAGGTAGTTGATCAGGGCCGTCAGGTCGTCCATGCTCACGGTGGTGCTGCTGGGACTGTCGCAGCTGGCTGCATTGGCCATATTGATGCCTGTGCTGTTGCTTGTGAGCAGGTAGTTGATCAGCGCCGTCAAGTCGTCCATGTTCACGTCGCCATTGCCGTTCACGTCGCCACGC
>CACZVR010000004.1 GCA_902784675.1 uncultured Bacteroidales bacterium
AGCGAGAACCCGTTGTTCCTGTGCGGCCTGTCGGCCAGTGAGGTCAAGGAAATCGGCTATAAGTTCTATATCGACAATGTGCCGCAGGAGGATCTCGAGCGGCTGTTGATAATCAATTCTTCAGGCTTTTATTTTTCCAAGGACATCCCTGCGGCCGAGAAGCGATATTACACGCTATCTTACAATTTCAGGGTCATCAACACGGTGTCCAAGAAGGTGCAAACCATCAACCATCAGTTGACGCCCCTCAAGATGATGCCCGACGGGAGAATCTGGCTGGCGTTGTGTGTGGCTTCCATCCCCACGAAGCAGGGTGATGACACCATACTGATGTTCAATAACCGCACGCACGAGGGCTGGAACCTGGATCTAGAGAGCGGCACATGGCAGTCGGTCCCCTACATCTCCCTCACCGAGCAGGAGACGCAGGTTCTCAAGTATTCGGCCATGGGCTACACCACCCAGGAAATCGCCCGGCTGATGTTCAAGTCGTTTGACGTGAAAGGCTACCGCAAAAGCATCCTGGAGAAATTCGACACCGACAGCATCACCGAGGCCATTAACTACGCCATGATCTATCGCCTCATCGACTGACAAGCGAATACCAGCACGAGAAGAGCGCACCTCATCAAGCATCAACAGGAGGACTGTCGGGTTGACTCTGACTTGCTGACGAAGTAGTCGGCAATGTCGGCAGTCGGGGCGATGGCAGTAAGCAGAGACTCGTAATCGGGGATGAGCAGAGAGGCATCGTGCCAGTGGTGCTGCTGGGCGATTTTCCGCCAATCGGCAATGGCGTCGGCATCAGGATAGAGTGTTACATCACGGCCATTCAGCACGCTGCGCTCACTCAGTGCATTGAGGTTGCTTTTTGAGCCTGTTGCCAGCCAGATCACGCCGTGAATCACAATCGAGGCAATGAGGGCGGTTTTCTCGCTTTCTACGACGGCTACTGGAAAGTCAGGGTGCCGCGCAAGCAAGTGCTCGCCAAAGTAAACCAATTCGGCACGCTGGCCATCTTGGGGCTGTTTGCGATAAATGAGCGGATATATCGATTTGTCTCGATGTCCGTCGCTGCAATAAGCCATTGCCTTGATCTGACGCAGGCGATGATTGACGTCCAGGTAGCGGAACATCATGCGGCGACCGTCATAACCCACTTCGTAGCGCTTGAACGCTTCAGGAGTGCCAGGATAAAGACTCTTGAGAAATCTGTACAGATTGGACACTTCAATCACATTAGGCCGAGTCGTGCGTTGGTAATCCTCCCATCTCTCTTCGTAATAGATCGGCTCCGGCCGTGATTGCACTACTGGTGCAACACGACGTGGAGTATAGGGATGCGAGTTACGACCTCGTGTCATTGTCACACCATTCGCCCGCAGATGGGCTATGATGGTGCCTGGGGAGATTCGTGACGGAGCACGGCAACTGCGCCATTGTGTCATCACGTCACGGTCGCCCTTATAGCCGCCACTATTACGGCTCAACGAGAGCCACAGTTCCCGCAGAGTATCCTCATCGGCCGGTGACTCGATGGCTGCTGCACGCAGCGACAAGCAGGCCCGGTACCAAGTCTCGTGGTCATCCAGGCCACCAACCTGCATCACGTCCACCTGACGCAGGATGTCGTTCCAGTCATAATCGCTGGCAGTGTGAGAAGAAAAAGTGCGTTTCATTGGTTTCTGTTATTTTAGAGTTGTTGGTGCAACGGTAATTATGATTACTTCACTACTTGTGCAATCGCTCCGGTGTCGTGGGGTGGTGCAGTTTATATATTACACCCCCTTTTAGGGGGTGATATAAATTGCACCTCACCTACGTGGCTTCACCATCGGTTGCATAATACAGACCATTGTCGCGCTTGACAATCAGGCCAGCCTCCATGGTCTGTTTGATGTTTTCTTTGGCAGTGCGATCACCCTTGTCGAACGCTCGTTTAATCTCCTTAATCAAGTCAGCATAACGACAACCATTGGGAAACTTGCGGCAGTAGTTAGCGATTGCATCATAACGTATTTGCTGGCGCATCGAGGGGCCATCGTCCTGCTGTGGCGCGCCCACCACCTCGGGCAAGCCCTGGTCGTTCACTTTGAAACAAAAGTCCTCAGGGCGCTTTCCACGGGCCTTCTCGAAGGAGACTTTCGTTATCTCGCCATCGGCGTTGAAGACCATGGCCGTTTCAGTTTTGCGGTACAGGTTAGAGCCGGCATGACCACGCGGACGCAGCACCTTTCCCCCGCTCATCACGTCATTCAGATTGGCGTGGATGACAGTGAGGATGTGGCAGTTGTAGTGTGAAGAGAACTTCATCACAAACTGCTGGATGATGGCACCCTCAACAATGTGGTTGGGATCATTGCACAAGTCGGCGATGCCATCGATGACCACGAGAGACGGACGATACTGCTCGATAGCCAGTGCACACGCCATCAGGCGCTTGGGCGGGTCTATTTCGCGCAGGTCGAATACTTCAAGCAAAGCGGCATCAGAGTCAAGAATACGCCTCATGCGGCGTTTGATGCGTCGTGCCCTGCCTCTGCCTTGCTCCGTGTCAATCCACAGCACACGGCCCGGCTCGGCATCGGCACGGACGAAATAGTTGGAACGTGGGCGGGTGCATGCACTCAAGTATTCGGCCACCAGCAGTAGGCAGCCGAATGTCTTGCGTGTACCTGGCACACCGATGATGACCGAGAAGTTTTGCAGAGTCATCATCGGCGATTCTTTACTGCCGGCATACAGGATGGGCACCTCGTCGCAGTCATCGTTGTCCACTTCCTCGGGCGTGATGCGCCCAGCATCAAGGATGTCCTTTACAGCGCCGGGGTCAATCTGGTCTGCCTCACTTTCATAGGCCGTTGCGGCAGTGATAACGTCATGCAGCATGCGCAGCGATTCGGGCACGAGCTGGCCATTAGCGGCATACTGGTCAGCCGTTGGACGGTCTTTTCCGTTTTTAGCGGCTAACATCGCTGCACTCATCGGGTCAATGACATTGCCCGTGGGTGAGTTTTCAGAAAAATCATTCATGGTACAAGAATATTAAGATTATTCTGCAAAGTACGCATATGAGGACACCTCTCCGCCATGTTAAAAAGCAGAGAGGTATCATCAATTCGCTAATCATGGCGCTGGCCTGCTCCTGCCAGGCGATTGATGTCTTCACGACGATAGGCAACACGACGCCCAACATGGCGCTTGGGCAGATAGCCACTCTTGTCCCATCGGATGAGCGTGCGTAGGCTTACCTTGAGTAATTTTGCAGCTTCTTCCTGAAAGACAAAGCCGTCATCAGACTGGTTTTTTTCAACATTGTGTGTTTTTCCTTGCAATTGTTGGATGACGCGATTAGCAATCGTTTCTGCCAACTGATTGTAATCGTCCTCCGTAAGCAGGATTAGATTAGTTAATTTCATAGTAGTAAATTTTTTAATGCCTTGACTTCGTTGTCATCGGCATTGCAAAGTTCACACCCAAATGTATAATCAAAACGAATGATTTTATAAGAAAAACGGACAATGAAGCCAATCAAAAAAAGCCCCGTAATCGCTTGGATTACAGGACTTAGCTATATAAGTAAAGAAAACTATTTTTATAAGAAATATAACTTATGCATAATTCCCATACATTTTCAGGGGAATTTACGCAGCCATTGTTTCGCAATATGGGACTGACCAGAGGACTTGGAAGCACTCAGCGAGTTCCATTGTCCATCTGTCAAGACTGACTTTTTCCAGTTCTTGACCTCATCAATGATAAGTGATGAGATTTGTTCCATGGCATAGTAGAACTTTAGTTTATTTTTTGCCTGAATTATGTCCGTGGGGAAATGGCCATTCTTGACCCAAACGAAGAAATCCTCATAGTCACATGGCTTGATAACGCCAGTCTCGACCAAGTAGGCATGGATCTTCTTTACCCTCACCTTTTTGGAAAACGTGAACGTTTTCTGACTCTCAGGCTGGATCTCGGGCTGGATCTTAGGCTGGATCTCGGGTTGGATCTCGGGTTGTCTGTCGTTCTTTTCAGACGGCGACACACTTATGTCAATAGCGTGGGGAATGCCCAGCTGTTCCAGTCGGTGTGACAGTTCTTTGACAGCAAATTGATAAATAGGCGACGAATTGACGATCGCCTGGCCACTGGAAATGGGCTTCTCAAGATAATATATCTGAGGAATATCACCATGATAGTTTGGAGAGAGCTTGATGCATTTGAGCACATAATCGAATGCATTCTGCATCGTTTCTTGGTTGATCTGCTGCAATAGGTCAATCAACATTTGCATCATCACAGGGTTAAACCCTGCAGTGGCGTCGCTAAGGCGCTTCAGCTCGTCCTCATCCCCGCCAAACGGCCTGCCAAACTCCTCTATTTTCAACTCTATGCCTCTTTCACTAGTAGTGACATGTGGCGTGACTTTCACATAAGCGTAATTAACGTAAGTCTCCAAACGATCATTGATTTCCTCCTCGGTGAGTTTTCTCTTATTGGGTTCTTCTTTTGCCATTGTTTCTCGATGTATTATGTCATGCTATTGTTGTCCATTGTCAAAGAATTTGAAGAATGACTCGATTTGGTGTTTTCTTAGTTCCTCAGGATCTTTCTCGATATAAATCCTAAACACCTCCTCTGTCTCATGGCCGGTGATGCCCATGATGATTTGTGTCGGCCAGTTGCGTTCAAACATATTAGTAGCGAAACTGCGACGGCCGCTGTGAGAAGTCACGAGATTATAGAATTTCTCGCTTAACGTAGTCTTCTCGGCATTCAATGTCCGTTCCAACTCCACTATATCATCAAAACCCGCCTCTTTGCCATCATCCGTTTCTGAGATCGTCTTGCAGACATCCTTGATGAAGTTATTGAACTTCTGATTACTGATAGGAGCAGGGAAACCATCCTTGTATTTTTCCAGCAATGGCTCAACTTCAGGCAATACCGGAATATAGACGAGTGCACCCGTTTTCGTTTGTTTAACTTTGAAAAAGCGGTGCTTCCCATCATCTGTTGTATCGATATTGTCCGGGATAAGTTGGCCCAAATCACTATAACGTTGGCCGGTCCAGCACAACAACAAGAATTGGTCCCTTACACGATCCATGTAACCGTTTAAACGGGCATTGGCCATCACGTGAAGCTTGTTCTCGTCCAGATACACATTCTTCACTCGCTCGTGCAGCACCTTGCACTTGCCACGAACAATGAAGGCACACTTGGCCGCCTGCTCGGGATCGTCGATTCGTTTGCGCAGAACAGTCTTCAGGCTCTTGATGTGCTTTCCTACACTATTTTTACGCAGTCCCTGGTCGTACAGGAATTTCACAAACGCGGCATACCAACGCTCATTGAGCTCATCTGTTTCATAATCGGCCACGGAAGAATGTTTGCAAAACTTCTTGAGCCAGCCCTCAACCTGGGCATAGACACGGACGGAACTCGGCTTGAGGCGTTCTCCGTTATCATTCAGCAATCTTCCTTCCTTGCCATCCAAGCAGAATTCATGCACAATTTGCATGAGTGTCTTGTTTTTCTTCTTTTTCGGTTCTGATTTTTTAGGATGCAGGAAATTGTTCGTTTCCTCCAAGAGCCATAATTTCAGTTTCTCTGAACTCCTTCCGTTGAGACCGCCCTGCGCGGTATAGGCTTCGAGCAGGTGGGCTTTAAGGTTGGTTATTCTTTTGTTGATTTTCGCGTTCCGCTCACGTTGATCATCATCAGGCACCTGTTTGATTGACGTGCTCAGTTTTTGCGTCTTGGGTGACCAGTATTCCCTAATGATATGGATGCCAGTTGAGAAAAAGGGCTTTATGGTCTGCGTCGCGCTAAAGCGGAAGCGCACTTCTGCTTCTGCTCCACCACCTTTGCTGATTGATATTTGTATGCCTGCCATTTTTATTGTAATTTTGTTCTGCAAAGATACAAAAGATATTTATTCCGTTGTCATTCTGTTGTCATAAAAATGGTAAAATAATGTCAATACATTGTCAGGCTATGTCTGATTAGCTTGAATTATCTATCAGATATTCAGTGATTTATGATGAAATTATCATGACATATCATATCAATGGATGGAGTCCGCTATGCTCCACGAGTGGTGAAACAAGCGACTGAAATTCAGCCGCTTGTTTTTTGTTTGGCAACAGGATTGATGTTGGTGCAACGATAACTTAAACCGTGTTGCGGGCGGGGAAATAACGAAATTTTTTGAAGGGGGATGAGTCAGGGGCCGCCACGGGAGTGGCGGCACAGGGGACCGGGAGGACGGTTTTTAGGAGCCAGTGGCTCGAACTGCTGGACAAAGAGGTGAACGCGAATGGAATGGGATTGACTCGGAAAAATGGGGATGCAGAAAAATCGAGTTACTTCTTTTTTATATCGATAAAAATGCGTATTTTTGTGATTTGAATCTATATTAAGAAATATCATTACATATAAATTACTAATAATTAAATCATTACAATTATGAAGAAATTATCATTACTCTTAATGTTGTTGACAGTAGCCTTCACGGCACTGGCGGGCGTAAAGTCCGGAGCACCGTCGCGACTATCGAATGATTCGGTTTGGGGCGATGAGTATAAAATCTTTAAACGCACCAATCTTGGTAGCGCTGTGAACCCCCTGACCCACACCTATATGGTTCCTCAAGACGGCACAATTGAATTGCTCCTTCGGGATGGAGGAATGGAGGGATACGTGAAGAACATCGTTTATGGTTCAGACCGAGAATTGGGCGATTATTGGGTAGTATGTTCTGGTGATCAAGAGGGCGGCATTTTCGTTCCAATGGGACAGAAAGTGTGGGTTCGCAAACGCGACGGATCGTTCACAAAGGCCAATGCGAAACTGGTGTGGGGAAGCATCCACTATGATGCGGTAACCCAACAGACCTCATTCACCCCCAATACCGAAATGAGTGATGCACACTACAGCGTTAGCGTTGACGGCACCACGATCATTCTTGAGGGCACCAGTGGTCCTGTGGCAATTGAAGCTCAAGACGAAGTTTCCTACGACGCCACCGGTATAGGCCTTGTTTGGGACGAGGGAGAAGGTGAAGAAGGCGAATGGACCGGTTATTGCGAATGGGGCACCAGCTTTGACACCGCACCTTGCGTCATTGACCAGCAACCCGAGGGAGAGGTGAAGACCTACAAACGCACCAGCGATTGCATTCACTTCACCTATAGCGACAGCAAGGATTATCCCGCCACATACAGTACCGAGGCACTGACGGATGAAGCTCAAATCGTGTTTGGCAATGATGGAAAAACGGTTTATTTGAAAGACCCGTTCTTGTCAGTGAAATACAATTCTTGGGTGCAGGGAGAACTGAACGAAGACGGCTCTTATATCACTATCAACACTCCACAGCTTTTGGATGCCACAAACGAGAATGTCATCTTTTTCGTCCCGGGCTCCTGCTGCATCCAAACAGTGTATCCACACGATAGTGCCCCCTACGACTATTTGTATGTTGCCCCTTATGACACCTATACTCACATATCGTACTACGTCAATGGAAACACTATCATGCTCACGGACACATGGTCCCACATTGACGCTCCTTATCCCGAAAACGTAAATGCCGCGGGTGTGTACACCTATGATTACCGGACAAAGAATGGTTGCATCGAGGCCAACATCGTTTACACGCTGGAGGGCGACGAACCCCAGACAACGAGCAAGCCTGCCATCAACGGTCATGCCGGCAATGAGGGAGGCTATGTTGTTGAGATCACGCCGAGTGAGCCGAGCACCATTTATTATCGTGTGCATTACCCCGACGGCGAGACTACGAATTGGGAAGTGTATGCTGGCGAGCTGAACTTCAGCGATGAGGGCACCTACAAGGTTGAGGCGTATGCCAAGGCTGAAAACAAGGAACCCAGTGAGATTGTTGATCACGAGTTCACCATTGACCCCGTCGTTACCAGCATCAGCGAACTGACGAATGGCAAGACCATCGTGGGCAAACGCTACTTCAACGTCGTGGGTCAGGAAATCCAGCAGCCCGAGGGCGTGACCATCGTGGTGACGACCTATAGCGACGGCACGAGCAGCGCCGAGAAGGTCGTGAAGTGAGATCACACTGACTGAGAGTTAAAATAACGAGGTTGCCATGATGGCAGCCTCGTTATTTTGTGTTCTCGCCGTCAGGGAGATGGGCGGATGTCACTTGGAGATCTTGAAGCCCAGTTTCATGATGAGTTTGAGCGTGCCCACGGCAGTGTCGCGGTCGTACTGTTTTTCGACATCGGGGAGGTCTTCGTAGGGGACCAGGCAGGGATGCGTCTTGAGGACGTCGCTGCGCTCCGGGCCGTAAACCCAGCCCTGGGACAACCTTGATTGGGCCCATACCTCGTGCACGTTCTTGGCAATCTTCTCGACAAGCTGCTGCAAGTCGTCGGGCAGCGTGATGTCACTGCTGTCGGCCGGCTGAGGGATATAGTCTTTTTGGGTTTTCATCGTTCAAAACACTTTAAAGTTTTTCGACAACATCGTTCTCGCCACACGGCATCGTGATGATGTCGTTGTAGAGGGGGAAGGGGGCTTTCACCTGATACTGCTTTTTTTGTTCGGCCAGCGGGACGACGAGCTTGACCTGTCCATCCTGGTCGGAACGTACCGACTGCCCTGCCACCTCGACCGTGGTGTTGGGGATGAAACTCTCGGTCACCGGGTTCCATAGGCCAAAGTGGACGTTGCCATAGACTGTGGGGTCACGATGGATGTTCAGGGTGACATCACGGGAAAGCAACAATGTGGTGTCAAGTGGGAGGAAGTCGGCGCAGGCGAACGACACTTTCACCTCCTTGTCCAAGAAGCGATGCGGGATGTTGTTGAACACTCCATTCTGGCCTATCGCCTCGATAGTGTCGCTCTTGGATTCATTGTCGAGGGTCACTGTGACAACTGCGTTACTCAAGGGGGGCAACTGGTCGTTGTGGACCGACGCCTCGTTCAAGTTCATCCGGGCATCAAAAGGCTGGTTGGAAACCCATACCCAAGCCAACGCTGCCAAGACGGCTATGGCCGCTAAGGTCCATGCGATGATTCTCCTGATGAGTTGGCGTTTGTGGCGCTGCCAGATGGTATCGAACTCGACGCCCAGCAATTTGGAGACCAGCTGCACATAGGCGCGTTCCTTGTTGAGCCATGGCATGCGGTAAATCTTCTCGTGGATGTTAGCGCCCAGGATCTCGGGCATGCCCAGCTTTTCGATGACGGGATGGAAGCACTCGGTGTCGGGGTCATCGCTGTGTGGGACACCATCGACAATGAAGTAATGAATATTGTCGGCTCGTCCCAGGCTGTGGAAATATTCGATTTCCTTGCCGACCCAATCGGATTTGGCCGAATTGGGTGAACCGATCACAATCAGGTTCCTTGATGCACGCAGGCGCTCCTTGAGCTCATCGTCCAGGCCGCCCGGCTGGATATCGGTGGGCGCGAAGAAGATCGGCTTGATGGGTTTCCTTGCCCAGCCACGCTCGGTGCACATGGTCGCCGGCATGCGGTAGTTCTCCAACTTGCGTTGGATGCGTTTGCCCCACTCAGTGTCCTTGCGATTATAACTGATGAAGGCAAAATATTTGAACTCTTGTCCGTTGAACTGTTCGTTGTTCATTGATTCTCCTGTTCCTTCCATTGCTTGTATGCTTGATTGATTTGTTGTTTCTCTTCTTTAGTGATTGGTTTCACGCCGAAAGATATGCCCAGTTTGCTCTCGAAATGATGACGCGAGATGACACCATCCTTCATCACGACGATGTCCTTGGGTGACTGCCTCAACTCATCGGCCCTAGCGAACAACGAGACGTCGCTGTCCTGATTCCAGTCGGCGAACTCCAGCAGAACATACTCACCAGACATACCCTGTGCCGAAGCAGGATTGTCACCGCGGTTGACCGTGCCGATGAAGCAGTGGTCGGCGAGGAAACTCTTGAGTTTGCCTTTAGACAGGGCGAGCAGATATTGGTTCATGAGGATGTTCTTTTTCATGTTGGAGACCTCGGTACTGCCCTCGCCCTTGAGGGGAGCCATGATGTCTAAGGCCTTCTGGTAGTAGTCGATGGCCTTGGCATAGTCGGCCAGCTTGCCATAGGCGCTGGCTACACTCTGGTAGGTTATCGCGATGGCAGGATGGCTATTGCCTTGAACCTGTTCACGAATGGCGGCACCCTTGAGCAGATATTGCAAAGACTGGTCAAACTCACCACGGCGATAGAGCAACGAACCCATTTTGTCATAGGAGTCAGCCAGACCCAGTTTGTCATCGCTGTGGGCGGTTTCTCGAGCAGAGAGTGCGCGCGAGTAAAAGTCCTGGGCATTGGCATAATCCTTTTGGGCAAGATAAATCGCACCCATGTTCTCCAAGGTGTTGATGGTTGACGGATGTTTGTCGCCCAGCGATTTATTCTTCACCTGAAGTGACTTGCCATACCATTCCAGTGCCTTGCTGAAATCCCGTCGTTGCTCATAGACCATGCCGATGTTATTATAGCAGATCGCCACATCGGGATGGTCAACGCCCAGCGTTTTCTCGGTGATGGCCAGCGAGCGTGTGAAGGAATCCAACGCCTTGTCGGCATCGGAGAGGCGTAAAGATGCCATACCGATATTGTTCAGCGTCGAAGCCACGTCGGGATGGTTCTCGCCCAAGGCTTGCTGACGAATGTCGAGCGCGCGGTTGAAGTACTCCAGCGCACGGGCGTTGTCGCCCTTATCATTATAGACGGAACCGATATTGCTATAGGACATGGCAAGATCGGGATGGTCGGCACCTAGTATCTTCTCGCGGATGGCCAATGACTTGTTGAAATTAGCCATCGCGGCGTCAAAATCACCAAGTGAGAATTCAACCGCTCCCAAATTGTCGTATAAGGTGGCGGTGACAGGATGCTCAACGCCCAATAATTTTTCCTGAATGGCCAACGCTTTGAGGTAGTGCTCCCGCGCCTGAGAAAGATTTCCCTGGGCATACATCAAACGACCGATGTTGTTGTGGGTGGCAGCGGTCACCTCATTGTCATCTCCCAACGATTTGTCGCAGATGGCCAATGCCTTGCGGTAATTTTCGTTCGCCAAGTCAAATTTGCCCTGTTTGCGATTAATCACACCAATGCTATTGTACAGTCTTGCCACGAACTCGGCATCAGGTCCCAACTGTTCGACAGCATGGGCGAGTGCGCGACCGTAATAGTCCAACGCCATGGGATAGTCGGCCAAATAATCGCCGGCAAAGTCACCGGCATCGCTCAACCAAGCCACATTGGTGGAATCCAGCCTCACGCGCTGAGCCAAGTAATAGGCCGCCGAATCGTTATTGTGTTCCAGTTTGAATTTCTCATAGAAATGGAAGCAGTCCTGGGCGATATCGTCCTTGGATGCTTGGGTGCCGGCCTTGCTCTCATCGAGTCGCTGCTGACGCTCGGCTATCTCGGCAGCCTCGGCCGCTTCGATGGCTTCGGCCTGGTGAACGGCGTTGATGCGGTCGTTGATGTCACCCTTGGAGCGCAGCAACGAGTCGGCCTCGGCGAGTCGTCCCTCAAGGATGCAGTCGCTGATGCGCGTGTTGAACTCGTCGAGCAGGTCGTAGTCGATTTGTGAATAGCGCTCGGCCATCTCGCTGATAAGCTTTTCGTTGGTCTCCTGCTCGGCATAGAGTTGCTGGAGTGCCTGCTGGTATTGCTCGCGAGTGATTTTGTTCTGTTCTTTCAGGTCCTCGATCTCGTCCTCACGCTGCTGCAGCTGCCGTTGCAGGGTGCGACGAATCTTGCGCTCTGACGCCAATTTGTCGTCGGTCTTCTGCTCGGGAGTCTCCATTACCAAGATCAGCGGGTTAGATGAGAAGACATATTGCTTGGTGAGCATTTCGGGGTCGTTCAAGACATATCCCTGCTTTTTCACGCTCTGGATATAGAACTTGTTGGCTGGAATCGGGAACGAGAAGACACCGTTAGCCTGGGTGATCACAGCGTTGCGCCCCTTGACTTGCACTGTCGCGCCCGCGATGCGCTTTCCCGCGATAACAGTGCCGTCGCTGCCCTTGCGTCCCTTGGTCTTGACATAACCTTGCTGTGTCTGCGCTGTCGCACATAATGCCATCAGCAAAGTGATCGAAAGCCAAAATAACCTCTTCATATCTTTCATATCGGTTGTCTAGTTAAATACCGTCATCAAATGATGCCTAAAGAGACATCCACGACATTGTAGTCATAGCTCTTGACCGGTGTCGTCAACTCATTCCAAGGCTTGAGACAACCATGCAACAGGCGCGCCTCGTCCTTGTCGTTTAGGCCACCAAAGTCACGGTAACCCAAAATCTCATGGGATGCCATCCAACGCAAATGCTCGGTCTGCGCTATCACATCCAGCACCCTGGTCACGGTTTCATCGGGTTCATGTTCCAGCCATGAGTAAGTAATCTCATTCTCTTTTCTTGACAAGACATTTGCCATCAGCAATCGGTATTTTTCCTCGCCCAGCGCAACACTTGCAAGCATCTGTTTGGTGAACTTGTGGAAACAGTTTTCGGTATTCTGACTCTGGACACGACGCAATCGCATGATGCCGGATAAAGTCGGCGAAAATCCCTTATACTCCTCTGAAAGCTGCATCAAGTCCCTGTGTTCGCTCTCCCACTCGAGAGGCGCCATCGCCACTCTGCCTGATTTTGCGCTGAGAGTAGAGATTGACTGGTCATATTTCTCCTTGAAATGCTTAGCCTCGGTCTTGAGCCTGTCGCTCACGATGTAGTCATAGGTGAAGGTGTCTTTCAGAGCACCGAACAGCGTGATGGGCTCATGGATGGCCTCGAGACTCTTTACAGTGCGCTGGTGAATGTTCCTCGACTCCTCATCACTGTTGGCCTGGGCGGCCCAAAGCCTGTTGTAGTGCTCGGCAATCCTGAGCAAGTGACCATCGTTGTCGTTGCGTACCCTGACAAGGATGCGGAAATGGTTCAGGTTCTCACGGTAACGCACCGCCAGTCTGAAGATGCGCACTGCAAGCGAAACGTTGGCCACATCGTCGTCAAGCGCGATGACAACATAATTGAGCTTGCCAATCATCCGCTCCAAATGGTCATAAAAGTCCACACTGAGCACATCCATGTCATGGAGGGATATGGACGTGAGCGGACGCTTGTCATCCTGATCATAAGACATGTGATGAGACACCGAGGGCGCATTGACTGCAAACAAGCCCGCCTTGTTCTTGATATCCTTGTCCACAATGTCGCAGTGGAAATCGGACTGCTCTACCCTATCAGAATCGCTACCCGTCTTAACAAAAGCACCGAACTCGTAGAGGAACCTGACTGTATCATATCCCACCTCACCAAATCCGATGACGAGTGCGTTAAACGCTGAGGAGACTGTGGCGTCTTTCTCAATATCCACATAGCTGACAGGCTGCAGTTCGACCTGCTGTTTCAACATCTCCACACTGATGTGGGAGGCATCAACAACCTTCACAACGATGTTATCGTGCAACTGCTCATCCTCAATCACGCGATGTACACTGTTGTAGCGCGCCTGGCAATAGAGGAAGACCTTTATCCCCTCGTCGGCGACAGCATTGATCGTCATATCCCTCTTGAGATTGCCCACAGCCTGGATATTGTCGTTGGAATCGTCGGAGAGGAAGAACAGATGCACCTTGCCTTGGGTTTTCTTACGGATGATTCTTGCCAGTTGCTTGAGGCTGATGTGCTTTCTCAAGATGTCTGGATGGGATGGATGGGATGGATGAACTGGACGTTCTGGATTATCTGGATTATTTGGACGGGGGGGTTCAGTGATTTCATTCAGGTCCAGATGGGCTAAATCGGAATAGGTGCTGGTCGTCAGGCAATTAAGGTTCTGCAAGCGTTCCAAGTCCTTGTTTTTCAAAGACAGGAAATTGAAGAGGCGCTCCATGCCGTTTTTGCCACTTGTCTCTTCAGCGTCGTGGTTGGTCCTCACAACGATGATCCTGTATTTCTTGCGATCATCAAAATGCTCATTTATGCTTTGCGCCAACGAAAAGGAAGCGTCATTCATACCCCAAAAAACGAATGTCTCCTTTTTGCGGAAGAAGATATAGGCTTCGAGCATCATCTTGAATCCGGCGATGATGTTGAACCCGAAATGCTTAACCACGAATACCAGAGTGATGAACGCTGCTGCAAAATGAACGATTGAGAAACATGCCATGAAAATCACATTATCGTGAAACTGATCATGGATTGCAGCGACATCACTATCGAGAAGGAACATCTCGAAGGCATGAATGACTGCCATCGGGGCATTGGCCAACAAAGAAGATGCGCTGTGGCCGATATACATTCCCACGTCATAGACCACAAAGCCAGCCAACCACACAATCACGAAGGCCCAAGTGAGGAACTTCCCCGACATCAACCACCGTACCAGCTTGCCAAATTTATTCAGCAACGAAGATCCGACCAGCATCAACAAGGCTGCTATCAAGCCTAACAGACTGCCGAAGCTTGCCAAGGTGATCAAGACATCGGTCGCAACATGCCCATGCGGCTCAATTTTTGGGAGCAAATCGCACAAATCATATAAAATCAATGACAGAAAGTTCATCATGAGGTCTGACAAGTCATTAGAAAAGATTCAAGACATATTTTAAAACGCAAATATAATCCAAAAAACGCAAATCACCGCAAGTTTACTGAAAAAAACGCCAATTAGTATAGTTAGCCAGGGGGGTATGGGGGGGACA
The DNA here is from genome assembly GCA_902784675.1 of uncultured Bacteroidales bacterium. GTDB lineage: Bacteria > Bacteroidota > Bacteroidia > Bacteroidales > Muribaculaceae > Sodaliphilus. Next base: position 14,743 of record CACZVR010000004.1, read on the forward strand.
CGACCGCACCTCTCGCGAGGTGCGACACTTGGGATGCCTTAACACACAGTGGAGCGCACGACTATCGCCGCACGCTCCACAATGTGTTAACAACATCGGCACCGTTACACGGTGCCCCAAATCAGGGGAGGGCTGATGCGAAGTGGGATGTCAGGGGGTTGAGGGGAAGGAGATGAGCCAGTAGGCGTTTTCCTTGAGTTTGTTCATCAGCGCAGGTTCCAATGAGGGGTGAGATTCAATCCATGATTTAACGAGTTGCCGTGCCTCGTCGCTGGAGTGTCCGTCGAAAAGGCTGGAGAGCCAGTAACCGGGGAAGAAGATGTCACCGGTGCGTTGAATCTCCTCCAAGACGTCAAGCCCAGGCAGGATATAGCGGTTGCTGAAAGGCTCCCGTGAGGGATCATTGAGCAAAGCGAGCATCGTGCGAGCCCAAGGCTCCACACGGCGGTTCTCGACCTTGAGCAACTCGTTGAACAAGCGTTGCTGAACATCAGGGTCAGGGTTGCATGCCCGTGAGACGAAATCAAATTGGCGACGCTCGTCATCGGTCGAAAGACGGTCGCGCTGCACGGCGAGAATCGTCTGCCATTCACCAGGACGCATGATTGCGAGATGCCATGCCAACCGCATGTAGTCGCGATTGTTGAAAAACGAGGCACTCTTCAGTTCCCAAACGGTATACAGCCTGTCCAGGACATCGGGTGAGACGGCTTTGAGCGACAGTTGTCGCAAGAGTGTTTGGCGCACCGACATCAAGCTGTGGTTTTGCGCCATGTCCATCAATTGCTGCTCGGCCAGCGTGCGATTCTGCACATCAAGACGAGTTGTGAGTGTGCCTAAAAAGCTGCACAAGGTTGACGCGATGAGGTCATCGGTCTCGCGTTCAAGCCCCGTGAAGAATGAACTAAACAAGGTCTTGGCATCGATGGTGCCCATGTGAAAATTCTCATACAACGTGAGCACTGCAGAATAGCGTTCCAGTTTATCTTTGCCGTACCAAGAACCAAGCAGGTAGGACCCTAGCCGTTCATCGATGAGGAAACGGCCGTAGCCCTCGCCATGAGCGTTCACGACGGGATTGGAGCGAGGGGGAATCTTCACCGTGGCACGGTTGTCCATGTTCTTGAGCTCACAACTGCTGCCATAGGGCCAAAAGACGATGTCAAAAGCCTGTTTCCATGTCAAGTCACGTCCCCACGGGTCTTGCTGAAGAATTTGCATGTCACCGTCGCCAGTCATGTCACACCTGTAAACAGGCATACCTTTCTGCTTGACCCACACGTCGCTGAAAGACAGCGCACTGTGCTCGGGGGCAAACTTGTCGAGTTCGGCAATCAGGTCGTCCCAAGAGGCGTTGCTGTAGGCATAGCGTTGCAGATAGCTGCGCAGGCCTTGCTGCAATGCCTCGGCGCCTTTTTCCTGTTCCAGTTTGCGCATGACGATGGGCGCCTTGTGATAGATGATGTTGCCGTAGAGCAGTCCTGCCTTGTTGAGATTGTCCAGCGGCTGCTGGATGGGATGCGTGCCCAAGGTGCGGTCGGTGCTCATTGCAACAGGATAATGGGTCTTGATAAAAGCCAGGTCGTGGTTCACATCGGGGAACTGCTCACGCGAAATCTTGTCGGCCATGAAGTTGGCATAGACCTCCTTGGTCCAGACATCATCAAACCAACGCATCGTGACCAGGTCGCCAAACCACATGTGTGAGGTCTCATGCGCAATCAAATTGAGGCGCGTCAACTCCTCGTCGGGCGTGGGATCGGGTCCCAGGAAAATTTCCCAGTCGGTGAACTGGATGCAACCCGGATGCTCCATTCCGCCGAACTGATAGCCGGGGAGGATGACAAAGTCGTATTTCTCGAACGGATAAGCGATGCCCGTGTAATCCTCCATCCAGCGCAACGAGAGCGCCACATGGTCGAAGACCACCGGGAGTTGAGCGACCTTGAGCGGATCGGTCTCACGGAACAGCGCCGTGAACTCACGACCGTCGCGTGCGACAGACTGCACCTGAAACATTCCCGCAGTGAACGAGAACAGATAGGTGGGAATGGGCTTACTCGTCCCGTTGCTGATACTCACCCATCCGTCAGGAATGTTCAGTGTCAAGTCAAAGACCGCCTTGAGATCGGGTTGGTCGAAGCATGGGAAAGCGCTGCGGGCATGGTCGGGGACGAAGAGTGTGTAGAGGTAATCATCGTGACGGTTGAGCGCCTTGTCGCCGCTGCATCCGCTGATGGTGACGCTGTTCTCGCCATGCTGCAGACAAGTTTTGGGGACGATGATGTGTTCCTCTTTCAAGCATGTCTCTACCCTATTGCCATTAATCATGATGAAGTCCTGCAACTGATCGGGCGTTGCCTGAAAATCAATTTGCAAGTCTTCGTCGCCATCCCAGAAAAACGTGATGGTCTCATTAAACGCCACTGGCTGCGAAACTTCACGCGGAACCGTAAAAGTCAACCTATAGCGCACATCGGAGATGTGAGCAGCACGGTATTGTGCCAACTCGAGCGAGACACCATTCTGCAATGTCACGGCGCCTGTCACGAGAGTGGAGATGAGGCAGGAGATCAGTAGCACTCTTTTCATGTTAGGAGTTAGGAGTTAGGAGTTAGAAGTGGTGAGGGCGTAGTTGTCCTTAATGAGGGTGGTGAAGCGGCAGTCTGCGGTGTGGAGAAGCATATTTTTCACATCGGGGATTTGGGCTTCGCCCTTCATCTTGTACAGGCTTTCCTTCATCGTCCAAAGGCGGGTGAATTCCACAGCCGGATTGGCCGAAGACAAGATGCAAAGCATCTCATCGTCATTCATCACATGCCTTGCCAATTCCTCGTCGTAATGGTCAAAGGTCTCGACGTCGATGCCGACAGGGCTGTCGCTGACGGCGCAAGCCACTGCCGATGGGCAGTGGCTCATGCTGAAGTGTATGGTGTAGAGTGAATGATGCACAAGGGAGGGCTTACCGTTGGGGGCACAGGAGAAACGAGGCAATTCAGTGATGCCGTATTCCTGTCGTAAAGCCCGGTGCAGCAAGCGATAGGCCGCCACACAAAGGCGCTGGTCCAGTTCCCGTCGGTAGCGGAGCGCATACTCGCGTCGCTCGGGGCTCACCTCGTCCAAAGCCTCTTGCAGATCAAAATCCCATATATTCTCGTCGATGTAGATCACTTCTTGAGTTCAAACTTGATGTGACGGGCCTTGTGCAACGCGAAGATGACCACAGCCTCGATCATGTAGGCAATGAGGTAGCTGTACCACATGTGCTGTGGCAAGTACTTGGCCATGATCCACAAAATGGGAATGACTGTGAGCGACAAAGCAAACGAGATAAACAACGCCATGCTGTGCTGATTATAGAGTTTATAGATAATCATCAGCACATAGATGTAGCAGAAGGGAATGAAGCTCAAGGCAAAAATCCTGAGTGCACGGTTACACTCAACGGTCGATGCGGCATCCTCGGCGCCAAACAGGATGGTGATCACCTGAGGCCATATCAAGACCAGCAGGCAGGTGATTCCCATTGCCGTGGTAATGAAGCGCAGAGACTTGCGGATGACAAAGGTGAATGCCTCATTGTTGCCTGTACCCGCCTGGATGGCACCCAGCGATTGCAGTGTGCGGCAAGTTCCTGCAACAAACAGGTTATAGATCTGCAGCAGGTTCATGCAGACCGAGAAAGCAAAAATACCTGTTCGTCCCAGTGTGGAGAGCACAGTGGTATTGGCCGTGAGCAACAGCTGCTCGTCCAAGGATCGGTCCAGTTCATAGATGTAGGGCAGGTTATAGAAAACCTCACCGTTGTGGTTTACACTCTCAACATAAATCCCGTATTGTGAACGAGATAGCAGTGTTGAAGATTTCATAATTATGGAAATATCGGGGTTCTTATTTGGTTACAGTTACCATTTGGTAGAAAAGATGCGCGGGTTGACGCTTAGCGTAATCCATCCCCATCGCATGTTGGTTTTTGTACTGGAACGTTTCAGTCGTTCCATTGTCTCGCTCCCCCACATGAATGAGGCACCAGCAGCCACTCTCACGTCATGGCTAATGGCATATCCTGCCTGAAATTCAATCATATGACCGAGGGTTTTCTTCATATCCTCGAGATCGGTTGCCGTGGCAAAGTAGTGGTAACTAGCATTGAGAAGCAAATTCTTCACTGGGCTATAGGCTGACCCTATATAGGCATTCTGGAGTCCAGGAGTGAATCCATCGTGATAGGCACTCACATAGAAAAAGTCCATTGCACCGTAGAACTTGTGGTGTGAGCCATAGACCGTGTTGAAACCCTTGATGACGTCATGGTGCACCATGCCCACATTGTGTCCTGTGGGTACAGCAAAATACTTGTCACCACTCAAGTAGTCATAGCCAACCGTGACATTGAATTTTGGAGAGGGCATATAGGTGAGTTTAGAACTCATCATCCATGCTTGGATTTTGATGCCGTGCTCGTTTTTGCCGAACTGATTATAATAGGACGCCTCGGCATTCCAGTGGTCGGGCCGGAATGACAAATAGGCACCCGCCAGATGCTGGAACCATGTCTTTTCGAGTAACCCTTCCACAGCACACTGCATGCCGACGTTCATAAACAGCAAGGAAGCCCCTAACGGCAATCGCGGCAAGTCATAGTGATACCACAAAGTGTGCATGGTCTTGTAGGGTTGTGCACCATTCACATAGACGGAGCCACCTGAATTTATTACGTTGGCATTCTGGTTATAGGCCAGGATGAGGTGAGCCTTGTGGCCGTGGCCCTCATATCCCAAGCGCAAAATGTCATGGGACGAAGAAGCCATTGCCCAATCATCAGAGCCGATGATGCGCTCATCGTCATAGTTGAGCGCCACGCGTCCCACTTGGGCAAACAAGCCCGAACGAGTGGTCATCTTGGCCCATGTCTCGTACAAGTTTAAGGCACTTCCACCCTCTTGCCCCCACACAGCTGAATGCTGTGGAGTGACACGCATTTCGAGCCAGTCTCGCTTGAAATTAATCGGCAGTCGAGTGCGGCTGAGCACGAAATTGGAAGTCGGCACTTTGTCAGGTTCCACAATCTCATGGTCATCGTCCTCAATGACGGGTACTGCCGGCAGTCCTCCATACCGAGCCTCGCCACGTCCTAAAAACCGCAAGTCCACCGTCAGCTGGTTAGTCTGAACAGGAATCGAGTCACTGACGGGTTGTGCTGTCGCCAATAATGCAGGAATGGCGAGTGCTGCAAGCAGCCATCGCCTGATACTGTTGTTATTCATCATCGAGGGTGTGTTTACTCAAACTCAAAGAGGTTGATGAATCCCGTGATTTTGAACACGTTCTTGATGTCATCGTTGACATTGCGCAGGATGACGCGTTTGCCTTTGGCCTTGGTCTTCTTGAGCACGTCGAGCAGGATGCGCAAACCGCTGGAAGCGATATACTCAAGTTCCTGGCACTCCATCACGATGTCTTTCACCACCTCCTCGGCAGTGACAGGCTTCAAAATCTGCTCGGTTTCGATGGCTGCTGCGGTATCGAGCGAGCCAACCATGGTGACGATGATATTCTCGTCAAGTTCTTGGATTGTAGTTTTCATTGTCGTTTATATTTAATTATCATTCTTTGTTAACATTTTCTTCATTGTGAGCACGTTCTTGCCGTCGGCGCGCTCATAGTTTATGGAGTCCATGAGCTGCTGCACGAGCAGTATGCCCAGTCCGCCAATCGGGCGTTCCTCGGCACTGAGGGTGGTGTCGGCGGTACCTCTCAAGGTGGGATCAAAAGCCTTGCCCTGATCGGAGATGATGAACTTGAGGCTCTGTTCAGTCGCCCTTGCCTGCACATGAATATCTCCAGTGGTACCCAAAGGATAGGCATAGCTCATCACGTTGACCACCGCCTCCTCGACGGCCAACATGAGCTGTGACGTGAGAGATGAGTCAAGGTTTAACCGGTTGGTCACATTTTTTACAAAATCATTCAGTTCGGGTACTCGCTGGACATCGTTAGTCAAATTGAGCGTTTCGTCCAGCACTGTTTTCTCATCAGGTCGGTGATAGTGGATGGCAAGCATCGTCAAGTCATCACTCTGTTGAGCACCAGCAGCAAACAATATCGCCTGCTCGTGCAAAGCATCCATCAGCACAGCAGGAGCGGTGCGTCCCTGCTCCATGCAATTGGTGGTGGTGTCAATGATGCGCTGCAGCCCAAACTGCTTGTGCTGCATGTTCATCGCCTCGGTCAAGCCGTCGGTGTAGAGCAGCAATGTCGCCTCGGCGGGCAGCTGGATTTCCTGTTGAACAAAAATAAAGTCCCCGAAGAGTCCGACCGGCAGGTTGGCATTCACGGACAGCATCTTCACGTCTTGATCAATCAACAATGGCGCATCATGACCTGCATTGCAATAGCGCAGACGTCCAGTGGGCAAGTCAAGCACACCGATGAACATCGTGACGAACATGTTGGTCTCGTTTCCTTGGCACGAAGTCTCGTTAATCGCCTGAATCATTCTCTTGGGACTGCTCTCGTGCAAAGCCAACGAGCGGAAGAGAGAGTGGACAACGGCCATTACCAATGATGACGGCACACCCTTGCCGCTGACATCACCGATGCAGAAGTAAAGTTTCTCGTCACGGATGAGATAGTCGAACAGGTCCCCACCCACCTCTAAAGCAGTAATCAGTTTGCCACAGACATCAACATCGTCACGTGAGATGCTGTCGCCAGGAATCATCTCGGACTGGATACTCTGGGCAATGCGCAATTCACTATCGAATCGTTCCTTATTCAATTTGGACTTGTGCAGACGTTGCACATTGTGGTTGAAGCGGTACAAAATGAATCCCAACAGCGATAGTGCACCCAGCATCAGCAACATGAAATTGCGACGCATAGCCTTTAGTTTGCTGAACACCTCGTTATCATAGCACACCATCACGACCTGCCAATGAGGCTGCCCTTTCATGAAAGCATAGTAGGCATAGCCCTTGCCATTTGTCTTGCTGTCGAATGTGATGATCTTGCTGATGCCCGTGCTGCTCGATTCGCGCTCATAGGTGCTGTCGTTAATCATACGGACCACGGCGGCGACATCGCTTTGTTTTTTGTGAGTCGAGTCGGGCTGCGAGATGAGGCGTCCGTCCCCTGTGAGCAACAGGAAGAATGTCGAGGGGTCATTGTGGCGGGTGTTCAAGGTATCAATGATGCCTTTGGTGGCCAAATCTATTCCAAACACTCCGACGACCTTGCCTGTGGCGTCGGTGAGTGGCGTGGCATAGGTCGTGACCTGTTGTCCGCTGCCAGCGGCATCCAGATAGGGGTCGGTCCAACGCGAAGCAACGTTCTCAACAGCCTGATGATAAAATTCGCGTTGGGTATAGTCGTGATGAGGGCTCGCCAACTGCTGGGTAACGACAGCGTCTCCACGTCGGATGGCAGCCTGCTCGAAGTACTCTCCTTGATTAGGGTAATAGCCTGGTACATAGGCCACAAAAGCGCTCATCACGTCTCCATTGAGGAAAACAAGACGCTCAAGGATTTGATAGATGTGTTCGGGACTTTTCAGTTGTCGCTGAATTGGCCACAAATAGTTGTTCAGCATCTTCTCGTTAGACTTGAGCATACCCCTCACGCGAACCGATTTGAGTGTCATCTCACTCTCGGCTCGGTAGTCTAGCTCAGTCTCCATGAGACGATGGGTGTATCGGTATTGGGCCAGCGAGATGGCCTCGATGAGTGCGCCAGCAAGGAGAATCACTCCCACAGCCGAAAAGGCTCTCCAAGAGTGACGCACCATGCGCTTAAATCGATCTATCATCTGCTTGACGGTCATACCATGAGTTTTTACATGAAAATGCAGTAAATTAGCCAATTATACATTGGCAATGCAAAGATAATTGATTTATATTTAATAAGGTGATAAAAGGCGAACAAAATAGCTCTTGATGTGACAATGGGAGGGAGGAGCGAGGAGAGAGGAGCGAGGAGGGAGGAGAGAAGAGAGAAGAGAGAAGAGAGAAGAGAGAGGAGGGAATGAACTAGCTGGAGGGGATGGAGGAAACGGGTGAGTTTTTTGATGACGATTAGCCCCCAGTGAAGAGGCTGGTTCACTAGGGGCTAGGTCATGGTGATGGGATTCTGTTACATGCTCTCGTTGAGGATTTGGGTGATGTCCTCGGGTTTGAGGTCCATGTATCCTGCGGGATAGACGATGGTGCCCTTGGTGATGCCGGGAATCATGTCGGCAGTGGCGCCCAACTCGCTGATGGTGAGCGGAAGACCGATTTCAATCATCCATGCCTTGAGGGCTTCGAGTCCTGCAGCAGCAGCCTGCTCGTCGGTCATGCCGGTGGTGTCAATGTTCCAGACGTTCTTAGCAAAGCGCACGAACTTGGGTAAGCCCGGAATCATGGCCCGTTTATAGTAGGCCATCGAGACGGCAGCCAAGCAATAGCCGTGGGGAGCGTGGGTCCAAGCGCCCACCGAGTGACCAATCATGTGCACCATCCAGTCCTCGCGTTTGCCCAAGCCGATGAGGGTATTGAGCGCCCAGGTTGCTGTCCACATGATGTTGGAACGGGCTTCGTAGTCCTGGGGATCCTTCACTGCCTTGCGCGATGCCACGATGAGTCCGCGCATCAAGCCCTCGGAGATGTAGTCGCTGGTGTTGTCGTCGAAGTCGGAGAAATACTGCTCAAAAATGTGGTTCATGATGTCATAGATACCTGCCTTCATCTGCTCGACGGGCACGGTCATCGTGAAACGTGGGTTGAGGATGGAGAACTTGGGCATCAGACGGTCGTCAAAGACATGTCCCACCTTGAAAGAGTTGGCTGCATCGGTGATCACGGTGCCGGCATTCATCTCGGAACCTGTTCCTGCCATCGTGAGAATACAACCCACGGGCAAGATGGTCTGGTCGGCATCGGGCTGATGTCCCTGGAGCCAGAAGCGCTCCCAGCAGTCCCCGTCATAGAATACCGAGGCTGCGACACCCTTGGAGTAGTCGCAGACGCTGCCACCACCCAGGGCCAATATCAGGTCAACCTTGTTGTCGCGGGCAATCTGAATGCCCTCGCGCAGTTTCTCCAACGTGGGATTGCTCATCACGCCGGGATTCTCGACCACGGTCTTGCCGGCCTGCTTCAAGATGGCCAATACCTGGTCATAGATACCGTTGCGCTTGACGCTGCCACTGCCGTAGTTGAGCAACACCACGGGACCATAGTTCTTTAACTCGTCAATCAGGTAGTTTAATGAGTCCTCACCAAAATAAAGTTTAGTGGGATTGTGATAAGAAAAATTGCCTTGCATAATTAGATTGCTTTAATAAAATTACCGTGTGCAAAGTTACACTTTTTTGCGGAAAAAAGCAAGTCCTCATCATTCAAACAACCAAGAAAGACTATCGTGGCTAACGACCGCACCTCTCGCGAGGTGCGCGACCGCGGGTGGACTCGTGACACACAGTGGAGTGTCACTCCACAATGTGTTAACAACATCGGCACCGCGCGCGGTGCCAGCAAACAACTGAACAATAACACATGACATGGATGAGAGAGAGGGCGGATCACACGGAGAGAACGGAGGAAACGGAATGGACGGAATGGACAGGGGAGACGGAGGGAATGGGGGTAATGGGGGACTGAGGGGAATGGATATTACTGAGGGAATAGATATTGCGGGGGGATGGAGGGGGAAGAAGCTAATTGATTGACAATGTTTTTATATTGAACGCCCTGCAGTGGGGAAATTGGACATCGTTTTAAAATAGACAGCGGTGGAGAGTTGATGCTCCACCGCTGTCTTATTAATTAGATAATGTATCCCTGAGGGGTTTACTCGGCCTCAACTGCTGCCTGTGCGGCTGCGAGACGTGCGATGGGCACGCGGTAGGGCGAGCAGGAAACGTAGTTGAGTTTGAGCTTGTTGCAGAACTTCACGCTCTTGGGCTCACCACCGTGCTCACCGCAGATGCCGACGTTGAGGTCGGGATTAGCGGCGCGACCCTTGCGGGTTGCCATCTCGACGAGCTGACCAACACCTTCCTGGTCGAGTACCTGGAACGGATCCTCCTTGAGGATGCCCAAGTTCTTGTAGATGGCGAGGAACTTGCCAGCGTCATCACGCGAGTAACCGAAGGTCATCTGGGTCAAGTCGTTGGTACCGAATGAGAAGAAGTCAACAACCTCGGCGATCTGATCGGCAACGAGAGCGGCACGCGGAATCTCAATCATGGTACCCACCTTGTAGGCAACGGTCTCGCCACGCTCGGCGAACACCTTCTTTGCGGTATCATTGATGATATCGGCCTGCATTTGGATCTCGTTCTTGACACCGATGAGGGGCACCATGATCTTGGGATGAACATCGACGCCCTTAGCCTTGACATTGAGTGCAGCCTCGATGATGGCGCGAGCCTGCATCTCGGTGATCTCGGGATAGGTGTTGCCCAGACGGCAGCCACGGTGACCGAGCATGGGGTTGAACTCCTCCAGACCGTCGCAAATCAGCTTCACCTCCTCGAGGGTGCGGCCCGTCTGCTCGGCGAGCTCACGCATGGTCTCGAGCTGGTGGGGTACGAACTCGTGCAAGGGGGGATCGAGCAGGCGGATGGTCACCTCGTAACCGTCCATGGCCTCGAAGATGCCCTCGAAGTCACCACGCTGCAAGGGGAGCAGCTTGGCAAGAGCGACACGGCGGGTTGCCTCGTCGGGAGCGATGATCATCTCGCGCATAGCCTTGATGCGGTCACCCTCGAAGAACATGTGCTCGGTGCGGCACAGACCGATGCCGTGAGCGCCCAGCTCGCGAGCCTTCTTGGCATCGCGGGGCGAATCGGCATTGGTGTAAACGTCCATGGTGCTGAACTTCTCGGCAAGCGCCATTACAGCTGCATAGTCACCGCCCAGGTCGGGATCGACTGTTGCAACAGCTCCATCGTAAACCTCGCCAGTGCTACCGTTGATTGAAATCCAGTCGCCCTCGTTGTAGGTCTTACCGTTCATCTCGACGGTGCGGGCCTTGTAGTCCACCTTGATGGTACCGGCACCCGAAACGCAGCACTTGCCCATACCGCGTGCAACAACTGCAGCGTGTGAGGTCATACCGCCACGAGCGGTGAGGATACCCTGAGCGACGCTCATGCCGCGCAAGTCCTCGGGAGAGGTCTCGATGCGGACCATGATGACTTTCTTCTTGCGCGATGCCCATTCCTCGGCGTCGTCGGCAAAGAAGACGATTTGACCAGTAGCAGCACCCGGGCTAGCGGGCAGACCCTTGGCCATGACCTTGGCGCTCTTGACAGCAGCCTTGTCAAACACGGGGTGCAGCAGCTCGTCGAGCTTGCCGGGCTCCATGCGCTTGATGACGGTCTTCTCGTCGATAGCGCCCTCGCGGAGGAGGTCCATGGCGATCTTCACCATAGCAGCGCCGGTGCGCTTACCGTTACGGGTCTGGAGCAGCCAGAGCTTGCCGTCCTGGATGGTGAACTCCATGTCCTGCATGTCGTGGTAGTGGTCCTCGAGCTTCTGCTGGATTTCAACGAGCTGCTTGGCGCACTCGGGCATCGACTCCTCGAGAGAGGGATACTTGGCAGCGCGCTCTTCCTCGGTGATGCCTTGCAGCTTGGCCCAACGGCGGCTGCCCTCGGTCATGATCTGTTGCGGGGTGCGCACACCAGCCACAACATCCTCGCCCTGAGCATTGATGAGGTACTCACCATTGAACAGGTTCTCACCGGTGCCGGCGTCACGTGAGAAGCAAACGCCCGTAGCACTGTTGTTGCCCATGTTGCCATAGACCATAGCCTGAACGTTGACTGCAGTACCATACTCCTCGGGGATCTGGTTCATGCGGCGGTACAGGATGGCGCGGTCATTGTTCCAGCTGTCGAACACAGCGTAGATGGCGCCCCAGAGCTGATCGTAGGCGTCGGTGGGGAAGTCCTTACCGGTATTCTCTTTCACAGCGGCCTTGAAGCGAACCACGAGTTCCTTGAGGTCATCGACATCGAGCTCGGTGTCGAACTTCACGCCCTTCTTCTCTTTCACGTCCTCGATAATCGCCTCAAAGGGATCGATGTCGGTCTTGTTGGTGGGCTTCATGCCGAGCACCACGTCACCGTACATCTGCACGAAGCGACGGTAGCTGTCCCAAGCGAAGCGGGGGTTGCCCGACTTCTTGGCGAGCGTCTCGGCCACCTCGTCATTGATACCCAGGTTGAGGACGGTGTCCATCATACCAGGCATTGAAACGGGAGCACCCGAGCGTACCGAAACCAGCTGAGGGTTGGTGGGATCGTTGAACTTGTTACCAGTGAGCTTCTCGATGTGCTCAACAGATTTCATCACATCGTCCTTGATAAGGGCAACGACAGCGTCACGTCCTTTCTCGTTATAGAGCGTGCAAACTTCGGTTGTGATCGTAAAGCCCGGGGGAACGGGAACACCAATCAAGTTCATCTCGGCAAGGTTTGCGCCCTTGCCACCCAGCAGATCCTTCATGTCGGCACGACCCTCTGCTTGGCCGTTACCAAAAGTGTAAATCGTCTTCATTTACTTTAATTGTTCTTAATGAATATATTTGCAAATATTATAATTTCGCTTTTTGCGGTGCAAAGGTAGTCATTTTGCGCCAAAAAACCTCAAAAGCCACCCTAAAAAACACATTTTTTAAAGAATATTGACCATTTGGTCTTTTTTGATGGCATTCTGCGTATCATTTGTCGCAACTCCTCACACCAAGACGCTAAGACTCTAAGATTTTTATATTCAAGGCATTGTATCGTTGTTGAGGCATGATTTGACTGAAGAAATCCATGATTTCCAAAAACATGTGCATCCTGAAAAAACATCAGTTGAAATCGAGGGCCAGAGGTTAATGTGAACCGACATAAGTAAGTTACTGTAATTCAGCGTCTTTTAAGTATGGCGGATTGATTTTTCTTGTGAAAAGGGTGGCAGGAATGAAAAAAGCATTATCTTTGCAAATTGTAATCAAACGATTTTACTAATGGACAATCATATAAAAAAGATACTGGAAGACGACACCAACGGGTTGTTGACCTATGAGTACATTGCCAATAACATGGGGAGCATCGACGATGACATGCCCGCCCTTGTGGACAACATGATCATGAAGGACCGCACAGGTCAGTTTGTCGTGAGCACGGCGCGCTACTTGAACGCGATTGACCGTGAGAAGTATGCCTCGAGCATCGATCTGCTGGTGAAGGCAGCAATTGCCAAGGACCGTGATCATGTGTATCTCTCCTACCTGGCCTCCTCGTTGTGGGGTGCTGATTACAAAGAGCATGCTGCCGAGTTGAGCGAGCAGGACGACAACTTTCGCCGCATCTACAAGCGCTTGTATCCGGTGGGGATTTAAGGCGTTAGGCTTTAGGCTTTAGGCTTTAGCGTGAGGGGAGATGGTGTTTTGAGAAATTGATAATTGAAACATAATGAAGAAGAATTTTATTTTATCCATCATGATGGTTGCGTTGACGCTGATGTCATGCTCGGCAAACCCGAGCGAGGCTGCTGCTAGCGCCGCCAAGAACAAAAAGGCTGACAACAAGATGACAAAGGTAAAGCTCGAGACATCGCTGGGTGACATCGTTGTGGAACTGTATAACGAGACACCGCAACACCGAGACAATTTCGTTAAACTGGTCAAGGAAGGATACTATGACGGCGTGCTTTTCCACCGCGTGATCAAGGACTTCATGATCCAGACCGGTGACGGCAACTCGAAAACCGCAGGCCCCGACGCCATGCTGGGCGACGGTGATCCCGGTTACACCATCGAGGCCGAGTTTGTCTATCCGAAATATTTCCACAAACGTGGTGCCCTGGCCGCTGCCCGCACAGCCGACCAGGTGAACCCCGAGCGTCGCAGCAGCGGCAGCCAGTTCTATATTGTGACGGGCAAGATCTACAGCAGCGACGAACTAAAGATGATGACCCAGCGCATGGCCGACATGAGAAAGCAGGACATCTTCCGCCGCCTGTTGAACGAGAACCGCACAAGGGTTGAGGAACTGCAGAAGACCCAGGACATGGCCGCGCTGCAAGAGCTGCAGAACGAGCTCATCCAGAAGACCGAAGCCGAGGCTGCCGAGAACCCGTTCACGCTGACCGATGAGCAGATCGATGCCTATACCAGCGTGGGTGGCACTCCCCACCTTGACGGACAATACACCGTGTTCGGCGAGGTGATTGAGGGCATGGACGTGGTGGACAAGATCCAGAACACGACCACCGGCCGTGCTGACCGTCCCACTGTGGACATCAAGATCGTGAAAGCCACGATTGTGAAGTAAATTCCAATAGTGAACAGACACAACAGGGCTTATAGGACCGAACAGGTCTTATGAGCCCTTTAATTATAGACATTTTTAACCGTGCTGCAGGCGTGAAATCAAGAGAAAAACCCATGTTTTTTTAAAAATATAGTGCAAATGGCTTTGCGTTTGAGAAAAAATACCTAAATTTGGAGTCCGAATTTGAACAACAGGCACCTTTTGGTGCTTGAAAAATTGAAAAAAATTATGATGGAACCGCGTGAACAATCTGAATCGATGAACAATCTCGAGAAAGATCAGAACTTGAGCACTGAGCCCCAGAACGAGGCTCAGGAAGTAGTGAGTGAAGAAGTAACCGTTAATGAACCCGTAGCTGAGGAGCCCGTTAAGGAAGAGCCCGTGCCTGCTGAACCCGCTGAGGAACCCGTGGCCGAGGAGCCGTCATCGGCACCCAAGCTGGAACTTGCCGGCAAGAGCAAGAGCGAGCTGGTGGACATGATGCGTGCTGCCGCCGCCCGTCCCATCGAGGATGTGAAGGACGAGGTGCAGGCCATCAAGGCCGCATTTTTCGCCTTGCGCCGCGAGGAGACAGCCAAGGAGAAGGAAGAATTCCTGGCAAACGGCAACGAGGAGTCTGACTTCACCCCCAAGGAGGATGACGATGAGAACAACCTGAAAGAGTTGCTCAACGTGCTCAAGGAACGCCGTACCGAATATAACGCTGCTCAAGAGGCCAACCGCGAGGCCAATCTTGAGAAGAAGCGTCAAATCATCGCACTCATCAACGAGATCGCCAACGATCCCGACAACATCAACCGCCAGTTCAACCGCGTGAAGCAGTTGCAGCAGGAGTTCAAGGATGCCGGTGAGGTTCCCGCCACTGCCGACACCGAGGTGTGGAAGGAGTTCCAGCGCGCCACCGAGCGTTTCTATGACGTGCTGAAGATGAACAAGGAGCTTCGCGACTATGACTTCAAGAAGAACCTGGAGCTGAAACAGCAGTTGTGTGAAGAGGCCGAGGCACTGGACGAGGAAGGCGACATCGTGACCGCATTCCGTCAGTTGCAGGAACTGCACAACAAATGGCGCGAGATTGGTCCCGTGGCCAAGGAATTGCGCGAGGAACTGTGGGCCCGCTTCAAAGCCGCATCGAGCGCTATCAACAAGAAATACCAGTCGTTCTTTGAGGAGCGCAAGAGCAAGGAGAAAGAGAACGCCGACGCCAAGACCGAGTTGTGCGAGAAGATCGAGCAGATCACCACGGACAACCTCAAGACCTATGCCCAGTGGGACGAGGTGACCAAGCAAATCATCGCCCTGCAGGAAGACTGGAAGAAGCTGGGCTATGCATCGCGCAAGGCTAACGCCGCGTTGTTCGCCCGTTTCCGCAAGTCGTGTGACGATTTCTTTGCCAAGAAGGCTGAGTTCTACAAGTCGATGAAGGAGGAGCTGAGCGGCAACCTGGCCAAGAAAATCGACCTGTGTGAGCGCGCTGAGGCCCTGATGGACTCGACCGAGTGGAAGGAAGCCACCGACAAGTTCATCGAGATGCAGAAGGAGTGGAAGACCATCGGTCCCGTTGTGAAGAAGCACAGCGACGCCGTGTGGAAACGCTTCATCGCAGCCTGTGACCACTTCTTTGAGCAGAAGAAGAAACAGAACGTCAACATCCACGCTGTTGAGCACGATAATCTGAAGGCCAAGAAAGAGATTATCGCCACGCTCAAGTCGACGATTGAGGAGGCCGCCGAAGACGCTGCCCAGACCGTACGCGAACTGATGGAGCGCTGGCAGGAGATTGGCCATGTGCCCTTCAAGGAGAAAGACAAGATTTATGCCCAGTACCGTGAGCTGATCGATAAGGCCTATGAGACGCTGAACATGCGCGGCTACCGCCCCTCGGGCGACGGCTATTCACGTTCATCGCGCCAGTCCTCGGGAGGCGACCGCAACCTGAGCGAGCGCGACCGCCTGGTACGCTCGTATGAGCAGCGGATGAGTGAGTTGAAGACCTTTGAGAACAACATGGGCTTCCTCACCGCCAACACCAAGAGCGGCAACTCGCTGGTTCAGGAGATGGAGCGTCGCATCGCCCGCCTGAAAGAGGAGATTGCCGAGCTGGAGCAGAAGATCAAGGAAATGGACAAAGCCTAATGTTCGGTTATCGCAGTAACTGACGTATTCAACACTACCATCGCAGAGGGGAGTCTAATCGCTCCCCCTGCGATATATAGATGCACTGTAAAACAGCCATTGAAAACCAATGAAGAGTAAAGGCCGATACGGACAATTTGTGAGATGGATCTTCAGCATTGTCGATTTGCTGGTCGTCAATCTCACCTATTTTGCCGTCATGCGATGGCATGGGCTTGAAGACGGGCCCAACACGCTGTTGTCCCGCCCCGTGTGGCTGTTGCTCAACGTGGCCATGCTGGTGTGCATCTACTTCTACAACCATGTTCACGAGCGCCGCGTGTTCTACGCCGAGAAGGTTGTGGGTCAAGCCATCAAGCTCGTGCTGACACATGCAGGACTGTTCTTGTCACTCACTGCCTTCCTGGGGCCTTTTGAAGGGCCGTGGCATGTGATTCTGCAGTTCTATGTCCTGTTCTTCCTGGTGCTGTCCACCTGGTGGGTGGTGTCGCGCCAGCTGGTGAAACTTTACCGTAACCACGGTTTCAACTTCAAGCGCGTGATCGTCATTGGCGGCGGCACGGTGGGTGTGAAACTCATCAACGAGATGCTTGGCGACCAAGGCTACGGATACCACATCGTGGGTTTCTTTGACGACAACCCTAAATCTCGCTCGGTATCGGCAGTGTATCAAGGTTCGCTTGACGACGTGGAACAGTTTGTGAAGACGCATCAGGTCGACGAGATGTTCTGTGCTGTTCCTGACACCGAGGACAACCAGAACGTGGCGCGCATGATCCGCATTGCCGACAACAACGCTGTAGATTTCTACTATGTGCCGCAGTTTGGACGCACCGTTGTGCGCCAATTCGAGCTGAGCTCGGTGGGCGACGTGCCCATCCTTGCTGCTCACCCCTACCCCTTGAAAAACCCGATTAACCGCTTGATCAAGCGTGCATTTGACTTGCTGTTGTCGACAGTCATGCTCATTCTTTCACCCCTGGTTATCATCCCTGTCGCCATCGGCATCAAGCTGTCGTCACCGGGTCCCATCTTCTTTGTGCAGAAACGCACCGGCTATCGTGGCCAGGCATTCAACTGCTATAAATTCAGGACGATGCGCGTGAATGACGACAGCGACACGTTACAGGCCAGCAAAGGCGACCCGCGCGTGACGTGGTTCGGCAACTTCTTGCGTCGCTCGAGCATTGATGAGCTGCCACAATTCTTTAATGTGTGGCGTGGCGACATGAGCGTCGTGGGCCCGCGTCCCCACATGGTTGCGCAGACCGAGATGTACAGCGAACTGATCGACAAGTACATGTTGCGTCACACCATCAAGCCCGGCATCACCGGCTGGGCGCAAGTGCGCGGTTACCGCGGCCAGACCGAGGAACTGTGGCAGATGGAGAAGCGCGTGGAGTTTGACGTGTGGTATGCCGAAAACTGGTCATTCTTCCTGGACATGAAAATCATCTTCCGCACGATTTGGAACGCCCTGAAGGGTGAGGATAATGCTTATTAGGGGTTAGGCATTAGGTTTTAGGCATTTGGTTTTAGGTTTTAGGGGGATGGTATGGAGGAGATCGGAAGGAAGGAATATGCGCTGGCGCTGTTGAGGAGTTGCTATGGCTATGACAACTTCCGCGGTCATCAATGGGACATCATCAATCACACACTGGACGGGGGCGACAGCATCGTGCTCATGCCCACCGGCGGCGGTAAGTCGTTGTGCTACCAGATTCCCGGTCTGATGAGCGACAGCGGTTTCGCTATCGTCATCTCGCCATTGCTGGCGCTGATGAACGACCAGATTGACGCCCTGCAGCAGAACGGCATTCCCGCCCGCGCCCTTAACAGCGAAAAAAGCGACATCGAGAACCGCCAGACCGTTGACCTGCTCATGGAAGGCAAGGTGAAACTGCTGTATATCTCGCCCGAGAAACTGCTTAACGAAATCAGCCGCTGGAACACCGCCATCACCGAACGCATCTGCCTGTTTGCGGTGGATGAGGCGCATTGCATCTCGCAGTGGGGTCACGATTTCAGACCCGAGTACACCCAACTGGGGACCCTCAAGCAGCAATACCCTCACATTCCCGTGATGGCACTCACGGCCACTGCCGACCGCATCACCCGCGACGACATCGCCGAGCAGCTGCACATCCCCGACGCGCGGTTGTTCGTCAGTTCATTTGACCGTCCCAACATCTCGCTGAACGTGGTGCAGGGCTCGACGGGACGGCAAAAGATGAAACAGATTGTGCAATTCATCAATCTGCACCACGGCGAGAGCGGCATCATCTACTGCCTGCGCCGCAAGGACACCGAGAAGATGGCAGCCGAGCTGACGCGTCTGGGTATTGATGCCCGCCCATTCCATGCCGCGATGAGTGCGCAAGACAAACAACAGGTGCAACGCGACTTCATCAACGACGACTTGAAGGTGGTGTGCGCCACGATCGCCTTTGGCATGGGCATCGACAAGAGCAACGTGCGCTATGTCATCCACAGCAACATGCCCCGCAACATCGAGAGCTACTATCAAGAGATCGGGCGTGCCGGCCGAGACGGCTTGCCAGCCGAAGCACTGCTGTTCTACACCTATGGCGACGTGGTGGCCTTGCAGCAGTTTGCCCTACAGTCGGGGCAAGTGCAGGTGAACATGGACAAACTGCGCCGTATGCAGCAATTCGCCGAGAGCGGTGTTTGCCGTCGCCGCATCCTGCTGAACTATTTCAACGAACGGTTTGACCACGACTGCCACAACTGCGACGTGTGCAACAATCCGCCTGAACGATTTGACGGCTCGACCTATGCACAGATGGCCTTGAGTGCCATCAAGCGCACCGACGAACAGGCCACGATGTTCACAGTGACCGATATCCTGCGCGGATGGCGCAAAGCGGATATCATCGAGAAAGGTTATGACAGGCTGAAGACCTTCGGCGTGGGGCGTGACCTCACTGTCGCCGAGTGGAACGCATACCTGCTGCAAATGCTGCAGATGGGCCTGTTTGAGGTCGCATATAACGAGAATAATCACCTGAAAATCACTGACTATGGCAATGAGGTGCTGTTCGGACGTCAATCCATCCAGCTGAACCGCTACCACCGTCAAGGCTTCAACGTCAAGAAACGCGAAACTGCATTGCCCTTACCCGAAAGCGCTGCTCAAGAGAAGCAGCTGGACAAAGTTCTGTTCGAGAAGCTGAAGGACTTGCGCAAGGCACTTGCCAAGGCAGGCCACATCGCACCCTATATGGTATTCAGCGACAAGTCGCTGCAGGCGATGGCGACCGAGAAACCGACGACACAGGCCGAGTTCGGAATCTTGTACGGTGTGGGCGAGGTGAAGTGCCAGAAGTACTGGCGGGCGTTTACTGCGGCGATTAGAGAACACTTGAAGGAGTGAGGAGTGAGGAGTGAGGAGTGAGGAGTGAGGAGTGATTGGACGGACTGGAGGGTATCGAGCTGGAGGGTACCGAGCCAGAGGCTCGGCCCACGGGACATGACTCGGGGACGACGGGGTACGGGTTACATAATAGAACAGGCTAAATATTTGATATTTAGCCTGTTTTTTTTGAGAGATAGCTTATTTAATACTTAATAGAGGATGCCGGTGAGGTAGAGGAAGATGAAGAAGATGGAGACCGGGGCGACGTAGCGCAGGCAAAAGATGAGATAGGGTTCCATGGCTCCCTTGAGTTTGCCTCCGTTGGTCAACTGGTCGTGTATCACCTTGCGGTCCATGACCCACCCCACATACATCGCGGTGAATAAGCCGCCCAACAGCATGAAGATGTTGCTGGCGGCATAGTCCATCACATCGAAGATGCTCTTGCCGAAGAGGGTGACGTTGTCAAGAACGTTGAAAGACAACGCGGCCACTGTGGAGAGGACGAGGGTGATGACTGCGGTCCACACGATGGCAACAGGGCGAGAGGTCTTGTGCTCCTCGATGAGGAAGGTGATGGGAATCTCGCTGAGCGAGATGGTGGATGTCAACGATGCGAAGAACACCAGCAGGAAGAATAGCAGCGCCCACACATAGCCTCCCATCATCTGCTGGAAGATGCCGGGTAAAACCTCGAAGATGAGGCGCGGGCCGGCGGTGGGCTCGACACCGAAGGAGAACACTGCGGGGAAAATCATCACACCCGAGAGGATGGCCACCATGGTATCGAGAAACGCCACTGTGGTAGCGTCTTTGACGAGCGAAGTGTCATCCTTGAAATAGGAACTGTAAGTGACCAGGCAAGAGATACCGATGGAGAGCGAGAGGAAGGCCTGGCCAAAGGCGTCGAGCACGCCACGAAGCGTCAGTTCGGAGAAATCGGGCTCGAAAAGGAACCTCAAGCCATCGGCAGCACCCGGCATGAGCAACGAGTTGATACAGAAGATGATGAGAATGACGAACAGCAAGGGCATCATGATGCTTGCCACGCGCTCAATGCCTTTCTCGATGCCACGGCTGAGCACAAGGAAGTTAAGCACAAGGAAGAGAATCGTCCAACCCACACAACGCCAAGGACTTGCCACCAACGCGGAGAACATGTCGTTGTACTCCTGTGGCGTGTGACCGCTGAGGTTGCCCAAGGCCGCCTGATAGAGGTACTCGATGATCCATCCGCAGACCACGCTGTAGAAGCCGATGACGATGAAGCTGCCAAGGATGCAGATGTAGGTGAAAAGATAATATTTCTTGCCAGGCGATAGTTGTCTGAGGGCCGCCTTCATGTTGCTGTGGGTTGAGCGGCCAATGATAAACTCACTCAATATCACCGGGATGCCCATGATGAGGATGCACACGATATACACCATGATGAAGGCACCTCCACCATTCACTCCCGCCTCGTAGGGGAAACGCCAGATGTTTCCAAGGCCGACCGCCGACCCCACCGCTGCAGCGATAGCGCCCAAGCGTGTCGCAAATCCAACTCGTTTTGCCATAAATGATTGACTTTTTATACAGGTTACAAAAGTAGCAAATTTAGTTGACACCGTCAAACGAAAGCGCCAAAACATTGTTTCGCCATGTGGGTTGAGTTAAATCTGTGGCACAGGGTCAAGGCGTCGCGGTTGAGGCGGTGACTTGGGTTGTTTGGAGGGACGGGGACGCTTGCGGGTAGTGGCTGGCTTTTTGTGCTTCTCGTGGGCAGGGGTTGAAGGTTGGATAGAGTCAATCTGCTGCTCAAACAGCTCGATGTCATCGTGTTGAACCTCGACTTGAGGTGAAGGGGCACAAAGCCGCAATAGAGCCGTCACAGCCAGCACCAGTGCGATTAACGTCAAGAAGGCGATTGTCCCGCGTCGCTCATGACGTGTCATTCCGAAGTAATCTTGCCATTTACCCATCAAGGAGCAAAGTTACCACAAATAGAGCCAAAGAGCACTGCGAAGTGCATTTTTTTCGGCCTCATTTCATTTTTTTCATAAAATTGGTCTATATTTTCCCAATTTCTACTAACTTTGTAGTTTGAAAAGAAAAAATGCACATAAAGAAATATGAAAACTTTTCTGCTTTCAATACCTAAAGGCCTGCCCTCGTTGTTAATGATGGCAGCAGTCCTGTTTTTTACATTTGCAGACAACCCATTAAACGTCAATGCTTTAAAGATATTTCCATATGCCGAGCAAGTAGGTCACATGATACTTTACTTCGCTTTAGCGCTCGTGTTTATCCTTGATTATGCCAAAGCTGTGCTTCCGCATCACAGTAAGATCAATATTGAAATCGCGCTTGCTGCCATCGCATCGGTACTCGCGCTGCTCATGGAGATCGGTCTGATGTTCGTCACTAACGGTTTCAACTACAGCATTCTGAACTGGTTTGCCGCCATGATTGGCGCCGCGTTGGCATTCCTGTTCTATCGCTACTGGCTGATGCACCCGATGCGCCACTACCTGTATCACTCGATTCAGCACCACTGGCGCTATCAGCACCGTCGCAAGAAAAAAAGCTAAAAGACCGACGAGATACAAGACGATAGTTTGTGAATTGCAAGCTATCGTCTTTTTCATTGACCGAGGGGAGATAAAGTTTTTTTACGAGCCTGAGGCTCGCAATACCTCAACGATTTTACGAGGCTGCGCCTCAACAAAAACAAAAAAAATTTGCTTTTGTGTTCGGCTTGCACTAATTTTGAATAAATTAGGCTGCGCCTCAACAAAAACAAAAAAAATTTGCTTTTGTGTTCGGCTTGCACTAATTTTGTGAAATCATTCACTAACACCTCGTTATCATGCTATTCCCGGAGAAAATCAGACAACTGCGCATTGAGAGCGGCAAGCGCCAGAAGGACCTTGCCAAGGCCATCGGCGTGGACGTGCCCGCCTACAGCCGATATGAACACGGAGACCGCCGACCCAAGCGGGAACAGGTCATCAGGTTAGCCCGCATCTTTAAGGTGGATCCAGATGAACTGGTCGCCGCCTGGCTGGCCGACGAGGCCTATCTCCACATCGCTCATGACAAGATGGCTAACCGTGCTGCCGCCTTGCTGAACCAGGTCATCAACTCGGAGGGAAAAGAGGAAAGGAAAGAGTCGGAAGCGATAGAGGCAGAGGCACAACCAGCCAACAGGGACATGGTGTCACGGCTGGGTCGATCGTTAATGCCTCACCTTGAGCATGGCGATGCTGCCACCGTGATGCAGCGCATTGAGGATGAGAGCATCGACTGCATCGTCACTACCCCGCCCTACTGGCGACGGCGCAACCAAGGCACCGAGAGCATCACTGCGACCCGGATGGAAGATTTTATCGAGGAATTGCTGCAAACGACAGCCCAGGCATGGCGTGTGCTTAAACCCAAAGGGTCGCTGTGGCTGAACACCGCCGATGACACCATCGACGGCTTCATCCAAGGTCTGCCCTGGCGCCTGGCACTCGCCATGATAGATCAACAAGGCTGGCGACTGGTGAACACTGTGGTGTGGAACAAAACCACCACATCGCCCCAAGGCAGTCATGACCACCTGCGCAAGGTGCATGAGTTCATGTTCCACCTGGTCAAATCGGAAGATTTCTATTATAATGATGAGGAACTGCGCCACACTTTTGCCATGATCGTGCGCAACAGTGATAAGCACAGTAAAAACTCCCGCATCAAGCAACAATACAAGCAGATTGACAATGTGCAAGGCATCGTGCCGAGTGACGTGTGGACCATCGGGGTTCAGCGCTCGGGCATCGCCCATTACTGCGTGGCTCCCGACATGTTGTACCGCCTGCCCATTGTCGCCACCTGCCCGCCCAAGGGCATCGTTCTTGACCCGTATTGCGGCACAGGAACGGCCTGCAAAATCGCTTATAGCCTTGACCGTCGCAGCATAGGCATCGACATCAACAAGGATTATATCAATCAAGCCCGGTCCAGCACCGAGCAGAAGCCGTTGAGTCTGTTCTGATTACTATTTTGAAGTTAGTCCATCAATTTCCAGAGGCCTAAAGTCTTGCCCCTGAAGATGCGGTATTCCACATCTTGCAGTGTCATCGTGAACATGGGCAATTGGACTTGGCTGATGATGTCCTTGAGTTTGCGCACATTCATCCTGGGGTCCTGAACCCTGCCAAGGGTAACATGCAGACGGAAATCGGACTGCATGATACAGCCCTTGCTGGCGAAAAATCGCCTGACATCCTCGACCAGCGCCATGAAATCGGCTGGCGCATGGGTCGTGGTGAGGTGGATGACCTGCCTGTGGGGACCCGAGGCAAAGGCGTCAAGCATATCGAATGTGATGGTCGATGCCAATGCATCGCCCAGAATCCCGTTCAAGCCTGGCCGCAGATTCACATTGTCGGGGGCAAAGTCAAGGAATGCCATCGTGATGTGATAGTAGCCCCGTTGCCAACGGATGTCCACTCCGTCGAGTAAGTCCCTGAGTTCCTCGAACCAGGAATCCTCAAAGCTGATAGGCACTTTGAGCTCAAGATAGGTTTTCATCGGGATGAAAGTGAGATCGTCAAACAGTTGAGATTAGCGACGTTTCTTGGTCGCTTTCTTCTTGCTGGTCGCTTTCTTTTTGCTGGTTGAAGTTGATTTCACCTGATCAAGACCCATCTGGATGTTCTGGATGAGCGCCTTGCTGGTGTAGGTAGCACCAGTGGCGATGTCGGCATTGAGTTTCTTGGCCTGTGCGACGGTCTTGCCGATGTACTGGGGCAACACCTTTTCCTTAGCACGCTTGAGATAACCTGGAGACTCCTGGTTGGGCAAGACTTCGATGTTCTCGATGACACCGTTCTTGACGGTGATGTTGAGCGGTGTGGTGCCGTTATAGCCTATCACCTTGTTGGCGATATCGCCGGTGTAGATGACCTGCGTAGCACTGGCCTTTTTGGCAGTCGTTTTTTTCTTGGTGCGCGCATCGAGCGAGACGCTACTTGCCACGAGCAGAATGATGGCTGCAATGATGATTGTCTTTTTCATATTAGTCGTTAGTTTTTAGTCCTTAGTTTTTTGATAGCCGTGACGGAAACACGGCATCGACGACAGTTATTAATGTTGAAGCAAATCTTGTGCCAGGGCGAGGGTCTCGGGCTTGCCGATGTCCATCCACTGGTAGTCCTCGAGGGGATGATAACCCTGAATGAGGTGGTGAGAACACTGCTTGATATAGAACGGCGTCACGGAAAACTTTTCCTCACCCGTCTTGCGGTGATAACGTTCCAACTCGGGGAAAATGCGAGGCGAGATGACGTGCAGACCGCCAAAAGCCAACTCCTTTAATGCCAAACCCTGCAATTTCTCGGGATCAGGTTTCACTTCGCCCGTAGCCTTATTGGTCCATCCACGCAAGCGGTCATTCTCATCGAAGAGGAAATAGCGTTGAGTCTTTCTCTCCTTGACCAGAATGGTCGCAAGGGCATCGTGACTGCAGTGATAATCATAGAATGCTCGCAAGTCCAACGTGCTGATGATGTCGGTGTTGTGCACCAGGAAGGGGTCGTCACCATCGAGCCATTGCCGAGCCTTAAGGATGCCACCACCAGTGTCGAGCAGCAAGCCGCGCTCGTCGCTGATGTGAATATTGAGACCGAAGTTATCATTCTTCTCAAGGAAGTCGATGATCATCTGGCCAAAGTGGTGGATGTTGATGGTGATGTCATTAAAACCCGCTGCAGCAATACGCTCAATGACATGCTGCAGCATGGGCTTGCCCGCAATCTCGACCATCGCTTTGGGGCGGTCGTCGGTCAGCGGTTTGAGGCGTGTACCCAGCCCCGCGGCAAAAATCATCGCTTTCATTGCACCACAGGATTAAGAGTGCGCTCATGGTCGGGTTGTTCGCGATGAGACAACTCGACACGCACATTGAACTTGTCATGGATGTGCTCGGCCAAGTGCTCGGCGGCATAGACCGAGCGGTGCTGACCACCCGTACAGCCGAAGCATACCATCAAGTCGGTGAAGTTGCGTTTCTTGTAGCGCTCGACCGACTCGTCGACCAGCGCATAGACGTGCTCCAGCCACTTGTCGATGGTACTCTCTTTCTTGAGAAAATCAATCACATTCTGGTCCAGACCCGTGAAGGCTTTGTATTTGTCATACTTGCCCGGGTTGTTCAACGCACGGCAGTCAAACACGAAACCGCCACCGTTGCCTGAGGGGTCGTGGGGAATGCCCTTCTTGTAGGCAAAACTCATCACCCTGACGGTCAACCCCTTGTCCTCGCTGACAAAGTCCTTGAGATTCACCAGTTCGTCAATGACGAGGCTCAAGTAGGGATATTGGGTGAAGGGATTGTCAATCACCAGTTTGCGCAGATTGGCAACCGCGGGCACGATGCTGTTCTTCATGAAGTCGGGCTTTTTCTCGAAATAGCCACGGAAGCCGTAGGCACCCAGCACCTGCAACGTGCGGAAGAGCACGAACAGCCGCAGATTGCTGTGGAATTCCTTCTCGTCAAGATCGGGAAGGTACTCCTTGAGTTTCTTGAGATAGGCATTCACGAGGTCCTTCTTGAGGTCATCGGGATATTTGGCGCGTGACTGCCAGACAAACGATGCCACGTCGTAGTAGAACGGGCCGCGACGGCCGCCCTGGAAGTCGATGAAGGCAAGTTTGCACTCGGCAGGCTTGTCGGCGTCGCCCACGAGCATGACATTGCGTGACTGGAAGTCACGGTACATGAACGTGTTGCTGGGCACCGTGAGCAAGTCGCGTGTGAGTTTCTCGAAATCATTCTCGAGTTTGTCCTCGTTGAAGACCACGCCCGTGGCCTTGAGGAAACAATATTTGAAATAATTGAGATCCCACTTGATGGAGCGCTCGTCGAAGCACTTGGCAGGATAACAATGGTTGTAGTCAAAATCCTCGGCACCACGGAACTGGATATCGACCAGGTCACGCATGGTGCGTCGCAACAACTCCTTCTCCTCGCTGGTGAAGGCATGGGTGATGGAACTGCGGCGAATCTTGTTCCACAGGATATTCTCGGGCTTCTTGCCCAAATCCTCTTGGATGTAAGCCATGTGGTCATCGCTCACACCGAACACCTCGGGTACCGACAGGCCTTTCTCACGGAAATGCTTGGCCATGTAGATGAAGGCATCATTTTCCTCGCGCGACTCACCAATAACACCCACCAGTGAACGCTCACCGGTGAGACGGTAGTACTGACGGTTAGAGCCCGCCTTGTCCATGAGCACAACCTCGGTGGGTTCGGTGCCCACATGCTGTTTATATAACTCTCTCAGTCTTTGCATTGCTATCTTTTTTGTTCTTAGTCCTTAGTTGATAGTATTAGAATTCGCTAGTGAAGTGGAAGGTGATTTTTGGGAAATCCTGTTGAGCCATCTGCAGGACATAGTTGCTGTCGGCCAAGAAGACATCCCTACCCTCGGTGTCAAGCGCCATGAACTGGTGTTTGCGCTTCTTGAATGCCTCGAGGGCATCCTCATCGTCGCTCTCGATCCAGCATGCCTTGTACAGATGAATGGGCTCCCAACGGCACTGAGCGCCGTACTCGTGCAGCAAACGATATTGGATAACCTCGAACTGCAGTTGTCCGACAGTGCCGATGATCTTGCGGTTGTTGAACTGGTTGATGAACATCTGGGCCACACCTTCGTCCATCAACTGCTCAAGACCCTTGTTGAGTTGCTTGGTCTTCATCGGGTCGGAGTTCTCGATGTACTTGAACATCTCGGGCGAGAAACTGGGCAACCCCTTGAAGTGGAGGTCCTCACCCTCGGTGAGGGTGTCGCCGATCTTGAAGATGCCGTTGTCGGGCAAGCCCACGATGTCGCCGGGATAGACCTCGTCGATAATCTCCTTTTTCTGCGCCATGAAAGCCGTGGGAGCACTGAAGCGGTAACTCTTGCCGCTGCGCACATGCTTGTAGTTGCCGTTGCGCTGGAACACACCAGAGCACACCTTGACAAAGGCAATGCAGCTGCGGTGGTTGGGGTCCATGTTAGCGTGAATCTTGAAGACGAAGCCCGTGAACTTGTCTTCGCCGGGTTCCACCGTGCGCTCGATGGCGGTGACGGGACGCGGTGACGGCGCGATGCGCACGAAGCAGTCAAGCAACTCCTTGACGCCAAAGGTATTCAGGGCTGAACCGAAGAAGACGGGTGCCACCTTGGCATCCAAATAGTCCAATGTGTTGAAGTCGGGATAAACGCCGTCGATGAGTTCGATGTCGGCACGCAATTTCTCGGCATCGGCCTTGCCGACGGCCTGGTCGATTGCCGGGTCGTTGATGTCGTTGATGTCCACACGGTCGGTGACATGCTGCTTGTCGGGCTTGAAAAGGCTGATGTTGTGCTCGTAGATGTTATAGACCCCCTTGAAGTGAGCCCCGATGTTGATGGGCCAGCTCAGGGGTCGCACATCGATCTTCAGTTCCTGTTCCAACTCGTCGAGGATGTCAAACGGGTCGCGTCCCTCGCGATCAAGCTTGTTGACGAAAATGATGACGGGGGTGTTGCGCATGCGGCACACCTCCATGAGTTTGCGCGTCTGGGTCTCGACACCCTTGGCGACATCGACCACGATGATGACGCTGTCAACAGCCGTGAGGGTGCGATAAGTATCCTCGGCAAAGTCCTGGTGACCAGGAGTGTCAAGGATATTGATCTTGTAATCGCCATAGTTGAAACCCATGACCGAGGTGGCGACCGAGATACCACGTTGTTTCTCAATCTCCATCCAGTCGCTGGTGGCTGTTTTCTTAATCTTATTGGATTTCACAGCGCCTGCCACATGGATAGCACCACCAAAGAGCAGCAGCTTCTCGGTGAGCGTCGTCTTGCCGGCATCAGGGTGAGAGATGATGGCAAAGGTGCGGCGGCGGGTTATTTCGGTTGTCAATGACATGTTGATCTAGTTAGGAGTTTGAAGTTTGGAGTTGTTTAATGGTGTCGTGAAGGCTGTCCAGCCAGTAGGGGACAGTCACGCCGAAGGTGGTTTTGAATTTTGTTTTATCAAGCACACTGTAACTGGGACGGTGCGCCTTGGTAGGGAACTCATCGCTGTGGCAAGGCTGCACATCGCAGGTGGTGATGCCTGCCAGGCGGTGAATGGCCAGCGTGAAGTCATACCACGAGATGACGCCCTCGTTGCTAAAATGGTAGATGCCACCATACCATTTATCGGCACTCAACACTGTGATGATGGCACGCGCCAGGTCGCGAGCACAAGTGGGTGAACCCACCTGGTCAAACACGACCTTGAGGGCGGGCTTGTCTTTACCCAGGGTGAGCATTGTCTTGACGAAATTCTTACCGTAGGGCGAATAGAGCCATGCCGTGCGCAAGATGACCGCGTCATCGCCCAACGTTTCCAGCAACTGGCACTCACCGTCGAGTTTGGTGCGACCGTAAGCGCTCTGTGGGCAGGTGGACATATCCTCGGTGTAAGGGACGCAGCCCTTGCCGTCAAACACATAGTCGGTGGAGATGTGAACCATGCGTGCGACATGACGCTTTGCGACACGGGCCAGGATGCCGACGGCATCGGCATTGAGGCGTGCAGCGAGCGGTTCATTATCCTCGGCAGCGTCAACGGCCGTGTAGGCGGCACAGTTGACAATGACATGGATGGCTTTGTCGCTGACCATCCGCTCGACAGCGTCCTCGTCGGTGATGTCGAGGGGGAGAATGTCATCACCAGCGACGTCGGTAAAGACGGCATTAAACCGCATGTCGCCGTTGAGCACGTTGCGCATCTCATGGCCTAATTGACCATTGGCACCGGTAATCAGTATGTTGGTCGTGTTCATTGCGTTATTGATCAGTTAAATCGTCGCCGAACAGCGGTTTTTCCTCATCAAGTTTGTAATAAGCCGCAAGCATCCCGATGAAATGGGAAATCTGGCTGATGCCAGCTGCAGTGTCTTGAGTAATTTCCTTGCCCTGGAGATGGAGCATCATCACGCCATAGAGCGCATTGAAACAGGTCTCCAACTCGCTGGGACGTTGGTCCTCGGGCATGGTGGCACGCAACTGCACGATGTGAGGCAACGTGCGATAATAGTCGGCGTGGTACTCAGGGAAACGGTTTTGATCGGCGAGCAGTTGCTGGTGGAGGTCGTTGAGACGAATGAGCACGTTGTGGCACACGCGGATGTGACCGCGTTCACGCACGTTCTCCAACTGCATCATCTTGATGAGCGACTCATACCACTCCCTGATCTCGCGGCGCGTGGAATCATCCACGTCATAGCGCGAGATGACATTGCGCTCGACCGTGTCGATGTCAAGGTTGCATGCACGCAACAGGTCTTCGACCTGCCACAGATAGAGCAGGTATTCGGCGATATTCTCTTTACGTTTTTGTTGGGCGATGAGCATGGTGATTATCCAAAGCGGCTGATGTTGCGCAACGAGGTTTCGTCCACAATGCGGATGCGGCGACCGTCAACAGTGATGATGCGCTCCTGGGCGAAGGCCGAGAGCGTGCGGATGGCATTAGCTGTGGTCATGTTAGAGAGATTGGCCAAGTCCTCGCGCGCCATATAGATTTTCAACGTCTTGCCATCGTCCTCGTATCCGTAGTTATCCACAAGCATGCAGAGGGCCTCGGCAAGACGTCCACGGATGTGTTTCTGGGTAAGGGTGACCACCTTGGAGTCACTGCCGCCCAAATGCTTGGATAGTTCATGCAGGAAGAACCATGCCAAGTTGATGTTGCCATCGATGAGCCTTTTGACGACATCCATGGGAAGCGTTCCCACCTGAGACGGCTCGATGGCCATCGTGCTGGCGACATAAGGCTCCTTGGCAAACCAAGCGCGGTAGCCAAAGTACTGAATGGGACGGTAAAGGCGCAGAATCTGCTGTTTGCCCCCGACACCGTTCTTGAACCTTTTCACCTTGCCCTTGATGAGCACCCACAGGTATTGGGGTTCATCTTTCTCGGCATAGATGATCTGCCCCTTGCGATAGGTGTGAATAACAAAATTCTCGGCGATGAGATGCTTCTCCTCGCTGTTCAGGATAGACCAGATGTCGGCAAGATCCTCCCGTATGATGTCTTCGATTGTACTCTTAATCACCATGCAATTATGGTTTAACGTGCAAAATTACAACAACTTTCCCACCCATCAAAATCAATACCCCTAAAATTCACTAAAAGCACGATAATGAAGTGGCCCCTATGCAAAAGCACCTAGCCATCTAGCAGACAAAAAGATTGTCAACGACGGAAGGCGTCGGGGATGGAAACCGGGCTGTTGGGGTTGAAGCCAGGTTGATTGCGGATGGCATCGGGGACTGTGACGGGACGGTACTTGGGGTCGCCCCAGTCACGGCTGTTTTTGCCACCGCCGAAGATGTAGTTCAATGCCTGATAGATCCATGGGCCAGCGTCAATCGAGATGGGCGCTCCAAGCAGATTGAACGTGGGTTGCACGACGGGAAGCGTGCGCCAACGGCCTGTGTAGGGATCGTAGATGCGGCGGGCGCCCACATCGAGCGAGAAATTGTCGCTGGCATGCCAGGCGAGGGTCCCGCCATAGGACGAACTGCCCAAGAAGGGCATCGCCGCAACGGAGTGAAAGCGCTGGTTGACGTAGTATTGCCCGAAAGCATTGAGCGAGAACTTATCGCTCAGCCTGAACGAAGCATTGCCAAACACGCCATAATCATTCCACGCCGCGCGGTCAAAATGATACTTGTTGCCCGTCACACCCGCCGTGACCTGGAGACGGTCACCCATCGGCATGGTGAAAGCCACGTTGGCACTCGCCATGTCGCCCATGCCGAGATAGGTCGTGTGGGAACCAGCTCCCGTGAGATACCCGCCACCTAAACGTGTAATGACGCCGCCCGAAGACCAGTCCCGGCTGTAGGGATTGGTATCATAACCGAAGTGAGGAATGGTACTCAAGCGATTGACACTCCAATCCTGCTGATAGATGGCCAACGAATCGGCCATTGTGCTGTTATAATCCAGCTTGAGGTCGGCCACGGTCGGCAAGTTGGCATTGAAAGTGGGGCGGATGTTGGTGGCGGGTGTGATGGTCGCGGGCAGTTCGGGCATCGTGAAATGGGGACTTATT
This sequence comes from uncultured Bacteroidales bacterium, assembly GCA_902784675.1. Lineage (GTDB taxonomy): Bacteria > Bacteroidota > Bacteroidia > Bacteroidales > Muribaculaceae > Sodaliphilus. The sequence continues at coordinate 46,684 of CACZVR010000004.1, forward strand.
TTAGACTGGTCAAACTGTAGTTTGATCGTCTGGTTCTCTTGAGCCGCACCGAATAGTGCGCTCACAGCCACAACTATGGACAAAACCCGCTTCATGCTTGCAAAAGTAGCCGATTGCGACGAAACAAGCAAAGAAGAATGGTTAAATAGTCTTATCGTGCACCCGGCATATTCTCCCAGCAGGCACGCAAGGCAGCGACGATGTCGTCATAGTCCTGTTGGGTGAACGGCTCGCTGCTATTGGTCAAGATGGTGTAGGTGATGCCACCCCAAGTGCGACATGTGTGAGTGTCCCTCAGCCCGTTGCGCATGTAGAAGGCGTACCGGCGACGTCGTTGCTCGAGGTTGGGAGCATCGGGTTGGAAAGGTGACTCGATATCCATGACGAACGGTTGCTGATCGCTATATTTGTTCAGGACAGCAGTGAGGATTTCTTGTCCGTATCCCTTGCCACGCAACTCCTCCTGGACAGCGAAATACCAGCACCAGTTGTATCTTGTCATGCGCAACACCATCATCAAGCCCACCAGCGCAGTACCATCGTAATAGGTCATATAGTCAATATCCATTGCGCCAAGCAGACAAATAAGGTCATCATAAGGGATCTGCTATTCGACAGGGAATGCCGTCTCATAGAGCCGCCTCAATTGTTCGTCGGCAGCTGTGACGCTGTTGATGGCAATTGTTGTCAACATTTTGATCAAGAAGGAGTGTTTGTGGATTTAGGCGGCAATTTTGCTCCGAACAGCCAGTGTGCCAGCAACGGGCTCAAACGGATAATGTTGCTGATAACCAAGCTGAAAGCGATGATGATGCCGGCAATGATAAGCGAGACTGTTGCCTCGATGACAGGCATCGGATGCTCCTTGAAAACAGAGATGAACTCCAAATTGTACGGAAGCAAGAAGATGTGTATCAGATACACGTCCAAGGTGCGCTTTCCGATATATTGCAATGTGCCGCCCACCACAGTTTCTTTCCTGAACAAACCTTGATTGTTGTGGAAAAAGGCAAAAAGGACGATTATCGCCGAGATGCTTAACGGCAAACAAAGCGCTGAATTCTCATCGATGACCGATTTGCTGAAACCATTGACAAGAAAATAAAAGAGGATGCAGACGGCCAAGAAGTAGCTGTTCTTTAGCCAATTTTCAACATATACAAAATGCTTCTTGGCTAACGTTCCAAGAGCAAAGAAGATGAAGTAATTCCAACCCTTAACAGAGAGCATTCCCTTAACAAGTTCGGGAAGAGGAATGGAATCATAAATCACGCTGTGATTAATGAAGTAGAGAAAAACGCCCAATGCGACCAGGACAATATCACTCCACCATTTTCTAATACAAAAGTGGATGACAGCATAGAAAACATAGAAATCAAACAGCACAAAAGTGAACCAATACCTCTGTTTGAAATGGTCGCAGAACTGATCTATTATTGATTCGCCATGAATGAATAGCACAAAGAACAAAAAGGGAACGATGAGCAATAACGTCACTTTCTTTCGGAAAAAGTCAATGATGTGCGCAGCATTCCAAGTGACATCCCTGTACAGCACAAATCCACTGATAAAAAAGAAGGTGGGAATAATCAGCTGCAACAGATACTCATGAATAGACACATTAAGGCCGATAATGCCCCAACAATCACCGACATGATGGAAAACTACCATCACCATTACAAGACCACGAAGCGCATCAATATATTCAATCCTTTTTGTTGAATGATTTGATGCCAAGTGATCAGGTCCGTATGCCGATGTGTTGCTGTTCATCACAAAAACAATGATTTATACTGAGTCAAACTGAAGGCTCTTGTGCTTTTGGCGGCAATTTTGCGCCAAACAGCCAGTGAGCCAAAAGCGGGCTCAAACGGATAATGTTGCTGATCACCAGACAGAACGCGATGATGATGCCAGCAAGGACGAATGAAACCGTCGCCTCGATGACGGGCATCGGATGATCATGAAATACCCTAACGACACTGAGCGCATGGGGTATCAGAAAGAAATGTATCAGGTAAATGTCAAGGGTGCGGCGGCCAACATACTGCAGGGTGCGTCCCAAAAACCGCTCCTTTGAAAATACATTCTGCTTGTTGCGGAAGAAAGCAAAGAGCACAACAAGTCCTGTTAAACTAAGTGTCCTTCCCACAAACAATACATTCCCCGGCAACATGTCATCAAAAGCGTTGACGAGAAAATAGTACAGGATGAAACAAGCCAGCAACCACTTTGAGTCCAACAACTTCTCAACCAACGGGTAATTTTTGCGTGCCAGTGTGCCGAGAACAAAATACAGGAAATAGTCCCATTTAGGAACGGACAGAACCTCTTTCCAGTGTCTATCAAGCGGAATGGCATCATAGAATGGAGTCCAATTAACAGCGTAGAGCAATAAGCCGACTAAAAGCACTACGATATGCCCCCATTTACCTCTGAAACAGAATCGTACCGCAGCATATATCAAGTAATACTCTAAAAGAACAAAGGTAAACCAATATCCTGCTTTGGCCGATTCACCGACAGCATCGCTGAAAGGTATATCCATGAAATGAATATACACCAGAAAGAACAAAAAAGGAGACAGCAGCTGAACAGGAATTTTCTTTCGGAAAAATGAAATGATCTGTTTGCCGTTCCAAACAACCGATTCCTTATAAAGGACAAAACCACTGATGAAAAAGAACATGGGCATCCTCACCTGAGTAAAGAAATCATTCAGGGATATGCCAAGATTAGCAGTATGCCAACAAGACGCAACCACATGACTGAAAACGACAAGGAGCATTGTGAAGCCGCGCAGTGCGTCAATGTACTC
>CACZVR010000005.1 GCA_902784675.1 uncultured Bacteroidales bacterium
TAACAGCTTCTGGATGACCGCCTTGCGCCAACGAGCTCTGGGGGTTGACATCATCGGCGGCTACAACCGCCTCTTCCCCACCCTGACGCAAGAGAGCCTTAACCACTACATCGCTGCACTGCGCCCGCACACTCGCCTGCGCATCGTGATGAACTAACCAGGGCTGTGGCTGTAGTCACAGCATAGAAAAACTGGTTGCAAGAAATAATTATCGGGGCCTTGCCTGTTGTGGCAAGGTCCCGATAATTGTGATTAGCAGTATTGATGGCCGCTTATTTCAGGCCGCGGTTGCGCAGCAGAGCATCGGCTGTAGGAGCCTGGCCACGGAATTTCTTGTACAATACCATGGGATCCTCGGTGTCACCAGCCTCCAAGAGAGCGCGGTAAGCATCGGCAGTTGCCTTGTCAAAGCAACCGGCTTTCTCAAATGCCATGTAGCCGTCGGCCTCAAGTACCTGAGACCACAGGTAGGTGTAGTAACCGCAAGCATACTGGTCAGAAGTAGGGGCTGCGATAGCGGAACTCAACGAGTGCGGGCATGTTGAGCTGGTTCTTCACGTCCTGCTCAAAGGCCTTCACATCGATGTTCTTCACCTCCTCGGGAGTCCAAGCCTTCTTGTGCCAGTACATGTCGAGCAGAGCAGCACCAACGAGCTCGGTGGTCATGAAGCCCATGTTGAACTGAGCGGTCTCATTAAGTTTCTGCACAAGGCTGTCGGGAATCACTTCACCAGTCTTGTAATGGCGAGCGTAGTTCTTCAGCACCTCGGGCTCAAATGCCCAGTGCTCGTTGATCTGCGAAGGCATCTCGACGAGGTCACGGTCGGTATTGGTGCCTGCCAGTCCGCGATACTGCACGCGGGTGAGCATGCCGTGCAATGCGTGACCGAACTCGTGGAAGACGGTCTGCACCTCATCCCAAGTGAGCAATGAGGGAGTGTCGCCTGCAGGAGGCGTCATGCTGGCCACGTTGTAGATGATGGGACGGATGTTCTCGCCACCGTAGTTGTAGGCCTCCTGCATGGCTTCCATCCAGGCGCCCTGAGCCTTGACGGGACGGGGCAGATAGTCGGTCATGAAGACGGCGAGGTGCTTACCCTCGGCATCCTTCACGTCATAGACCTTAACCTGGGGATGATACTTGGGTGCATCGGGCATCTCCTCGAAGGTGAGGCCGTAGAGCTTGTTGGCAGCAAAGAAGATACCGTTCTTCACCACACTGTCGAGTGCGAAATAGGGGCGCACATCGTCCTCGCTGAAGTTGAATTTCTCCTTCTTTACCTTCTCGGCATAGTAGTAATAGTCGCAAGCCTCGATTTTAGCAGTGTCGCCATGCTCGTTGGCATACTTCTGCATGTCGGCCACTTCCTGGTCAACGACCTTGATGGCGGGACGGAACAGTGACATGAGCAGATCCTCGGCAGCCTTGGGAGTCTTGGCCATGTAAGGATCGGTAGCATAGTCGGCATAGGTGTTGAAACCGAGCAGGTTAGCCTTCTGCTGACGCAGGAGCAGGATGTTGCGGATGTTCTCGCTGTTGTCCCACTCATCGCCATGGCTGGCAGTGCTGGTGTAGGTCTCATACATCTGGCGGCGCAAGTCGCGGTCCTCGGCATTGGTCAGAACGGCAAGGCGAGTCGAAGCAGTAGCAGTGAAAGCCCACTGGCCCTTCTTACCCTTGTCGGCTGCAAGCTGGGCGGCATTGTCGATGATGCTCTGAGGCAGACCCTTGAGTTGCTCCTCCTTCTCGATGAAGAAGACGCAGTTGTCCATGTCATGCATCACGTTGTTACCGAACTTGAGCTTGAACTCACCCAACTTGCGGTTGATCTCCTTGAGGGTGTCCTTCTGCGCAGCGGTGAGCAAGGCACCGTTGCGAACGAACTCCTTGTAATACTTCTCGGTGAGACGCTTCTGGATGGGGTCCATACCCAGCTTGTCGGCGTTGTCATAAACGGCTTTCACCTTGGCGAACAGGCCGTCGTTCATATACATGCCGTCGCTCTGGGCGGTCAGCTTGGGCAGCAGAACCTCTGAGAGCTTCTGCATCTCGGGGGTGTTGTCACTGCTGCTCAATGCGTTGAACACTCTCGACACCTTGTCCAGGATGCGTCCGCTGTTATCGAGCGCGAGGATGGTGTTCTCGAAGTTGGGCTCAGCCGTGTTCTTGATGATGGAATCAATCTCGGCATTCTGCTGCTCGATACCGGCATCGACAGCGGGCTCATAGTCACCAATGGTGATCTTGTCAAACGGCGGGATGCCGTACTCGTTGGCGTACTCCGACATAAACGGATTGTTCTCGGTTGACTTCTGCTTATCACAGCTCACAAACAGGAGAGCTGCAAGAGCAAAAACGGTGAATAAAACTTTCTTCATTTTACACTAGAATTTAGTTACTATTTAATTCAATTGATATCAATGTCAAATGTGGCCATTATCGGGTAGTGGTCACTATCACCACCCTTGATTCTCTCGGCTCGGATAGCTTTCAGGTCGCCACGATAAAGGATGTGGTCGATGCGGTATTTCAGGTGGTGACGGTTATAAGTGAAGGCATAGCCGCGTCCCACGTCACTCCACGCGTCGTTCAGGTCATCGCCCTTGATGACACGATAGACATGGGATGTGGGCACATCGTTCATGTCGCCACACACGATCACATTCTTGGGACACCCGTCAATGAAATGGCGCAAGTCCTCGGCATTGCCGCTGCGCAGGGCGAACGAACGCCTCATGCGCTCCAGGGGATTGGGTTTCACATCGGGCGAGACACGCACATTGGGGTTCTTGCCGAAACTCAAATGATAGGACTGGAGTCGGAAGTCCACCAGCCTCAACTGCTTGCCACTGGGCAATTCCAAATCAAAGCTGCGAGCCAAATAAGCATTCTGCTTGCGGTTATAGCCTAATGCAGTGCGAGTGCCCAGCTGCTCACCCACGGTCTGTGCCTTGAACGGGAATTTTGACATGATGCACAGGCCCTCGTCACCCAGGAAGCGATAAGGATACTTGGCTTTGACCTCGGCCATGAGCGGTTTGAGTGTGGTCAACTCCTCCCAGTCGGCATCGGCAGCGCCCTCTTGCAGCATCACCACATCGGGGTCAGCGTCCAGAATCATGCGCATCGAAGCCGACGGCTTGTCCTTTTTCTCCACATCATGATGATTGAACATGAGCGCGTTGAAGGTCATCACCTTGAGCATCGCCTTGGGGTCGGCAGGAACTGCTGGCGCGTTCTCGGCTGTGTTCATGGGCAAAAATACTGTAATCACGGGCAATGTAATCACAATGGCAACTATCACAGCAATCACAGCAAGCCATCGGCGCCACAACAGCGCGATGACCAACAGCAGCAACATCAACAGGAGCATAGGGACAAACGCCAACGTCATGAATGCCGAGGGGAAGAAGGTCTTTGGGTCCACATTCCCCGAAAAAGCGCAAGCAATCGTGATCACCACCAATATCGCACACGCAATCTCAAACGTCCTGTTGGGACGTTTCTTGCGGCGTCGCAAATTATAGTCGTAGGTACTTTTTGCCATCTGTTATCTCTTAACCTTCAATAATATAAATAATGTGTCATGGTGTGCGACGTTGTGATGCCTTGAAGAGTTTGCCACGCTCCTCTTCGCTCAAGGAATCATATCCTGCCGCCTTGATTTTCTTTAAGATTTCGTCGAGTTCGGCCTCGGGCACGCCTCCACTTTCACGTTTTACGCCGTCTTGAGGTTTGACGCGTTCCTGCTTAGCCTCGGACTTTTCAGACTTCTTGAATCGGGGCATCTTCAAACTGCGACCGTTGAACAGGCCGACAATGGCATCGATGCATGCGTTCAGGGGCCTCGTGATATCGGCGCCACGCTTGATGCTCAGAGCGAACCAAGCACCCACAATCGCGCCACCAATGTGAGCGATGTTGCCCCCCACATTACCGCCGCCATCCATGCTCACCAGCGAGATGAGGACCGTGACGATGGCAATCCACTTGATCGACACATCGCCCAGGAACAAGAGCCCGATCTTGTAGTCGGGCGCATAGACGGCCGTTGCCACGACAATGGCGACAACCGATGCCGATGCACCACGCAAATAAAACACATTGGGTTGGCTTGTGAAATAGGGCAACGTGTTGGCAGCCAACAGGTAGAGCACGGCACCACCCAAACCGCCCAAGAGATAAAGCCCCGCAAGTTGTTTGGGTGAGAAGAACTCCATGAAGATGCGCCCCAACCAGTAGAACCACAACATGTTGAACAGGATGTGGATGAAGTCCAGGTGGGTGAACATGTAGGTGATTAATGTCCATGGTCTCCTCAACAGCAAGCCCAAGTCGCTGGGCAGCTGCACCCAATTTGTCATCACATCAGGGTTGCCATTAAAGAGCACGGCACCCACTGCAAAGAGCAGCAAGACCACAAATACAGCGATGTTGATGAAGATGAGCCTCATCAGCATCGAGCCTTGAGAGTATATGCTTTTTATTTCATCAATAAAAGCCATTCCAACGATTCAGTTTACCAGTGCGTTTCCAATAAAGGATGATGGCCAAACCGACGAGCATACCGCCCAAGTGGGCAAAATGTGCCACGTCGCCCATTGTACCCGAAATGCCGAAGTAAAGTTCAAAAAGGCCATAACCAATCACGACCCATTTTGCCTTGATGGGAAACGGGAACGGGATGATGAACATCTTCATGTTAGGGAATAACATACCGAATGCCAGAAGAATGCCAAACACCGCACCCGATGCACCGACAGTGATAGAATAATAGGAATCGAATGAGAAAAACTGCCAGACCAGTTGCTGAGCCACTGCAGCACCAAGTCCACAAGCGATATAATAGATCAAAAATCGTTTAGACGTCAGGGCCCGTTCAATCAGGCTACCAAACATCCATAACGAGAACATGTTGCAGAAGATGTGGAAGAAATAGTTCAAGTCATGCATGAACATATAGGTCACAAACTGGTAAAGCACGAACGAGTCACTTTTCCAGTAGTGCAGACCCAAGATGTAATTCAAGTCGATGTGTGCCGTCTTTTGCAGCACAAGAGCAGCAAGCCACAAGATGACGTTGATGATCAGCAAATGCAGTGTGACTGGAGCAATTGATGTGAAATGTGAGTTATTATTTATCCGCATGAAGTCTTATTATTTACCGCACAAAATTAGCTAAAAAGTCCCTAATCAGCGCGTTTTTAAGTCTAAAAAACCAAAAAAACGTAATTTTTGGATAAGTTTCGGCATTTTTTTTTGCTTTTTTTTTGCAGAAACTGTTGTTATACTTATATTTGCGCAAAGAAAATAACATTTATTTTATTCACATAATTAATTTCAATTAAAACTTTACACTATGAACAAGACTGAATTAATCCAAGCAATTGCCGAAAAGGCTAATCTCACCAAGGTACAGGCTAAGGCTGCTCTCGATGCTATGCTCGAATCAATGGGTGGCGCCCTGAAGGATGGCAAGAAGGTTGCTCTGATTGGCTTCGGAACCTTCCAGGTTGTTAAGAAAGATGCTCGTCAGGGCATCAACCCGATGACCAAGGCCAAAATCAAAATCCCCGCAAAGAAGGTCGTTAAGTTCAAAGCTGGTGCCGACCTGGCCCTGAAGGTGAACAGCAAGAAGAAATAAGCTATTGCTTGTCGCTAAATTTAACTGCCGTCGCTCGTTGACCGAGTGGCGGCAGTCGTTATATTATATCAATGTGTTAGCGATATCGGCCATGCCGTCGACATTAACTATATCAAGCATGCAAAAAAGAATGGATTAACCACTCTGTTGTCACAACAGTATAGTTAATCCGAAACTCTTTGATAAATCAAAATTGATTTTTCCCTTTTATGCGATGCAAAAATAATATCTTTTTTTTACATACAAAAAAAATTTATTGCTTTTTTTGGTAAAAAAACCGTTTTACAAGATAAGCGGGCCATTTTGTCCCAATCAAATCCAATGAACGAATGAATGATGAACAAATGAAACGTCATGCCGTTGGTGACTTTTCGCCCTGCTTGTCATAGATGCGGTCAACAACAAGGGCAATAGCGCCATCACCGGTCACATTGCATGCCGTGCCGAAACTGTCCATGGTGATGTACAATGCAATCATGACAGCCTGTTGCTCGGGAGTGAACCCTAGGATAGACTGCAAGACGCCCAAGGCCGCCATAATGGCACCTCCAGGCACACCGGGTGCAGCCACCATCATCACACCCAACATCAGAATGAAACCCGTAAACTGCCCGAGGGCTATAGAGCCACCTTGCATGATGACCAGTGCCACTGCACATGCCGTGATCTTCATCGCACTGCCCGACAAGTGAATCGTCGCACACAAGGGTACCACAAAGCCAGCGATGCCATCGCTCACACCGTTGAGTTTCACCTGCTTGAGCGTCACAGGAATGGTTGCCGCCGAGGATGAGGTGCCTAAAGCAGTGAAATAGGCAGGAAGCATATTATACAATGCCTTGAACGGGTTGCGCTGTGAAATGGCACCTGCTACACAGTACTGCAACACCAGCAAGAAAATGTGCATCACAAAGATGACACCGATGATAGCGACGAACACATTGATGATGCGCCATGCTTGCCCGGTGAAAGACATCTTGATGAAAATCGAGAAGATATAAAGAGGCAAGATAGGGATAAGGGCCACCTCGATGGTCTTGGCGATGATTTCCCTGAACTCATCAAAGGCCTTTTTCAAATTAGATGATTCAAAAAAGCTGATTCCCAGACCCATGACAAATGCCGTGATGAGTGCACTCATCACATCAAGCAAGGGAGGTATCTCGATTGTGAAGAACGGCTCCAGTTCATCGGCCGAGGCAACGGCCTGAGCAGCCTGCCCCCTGTCGATGAGCGACGGGAAGATTGTCGTGCCCGTGAAATAGCTCAGGTAACCCGAGAAGACCGTGTCGGCATAAGCAATAATTGCCGTAATCAGCAACAACTTGCCTGCCCCCTTGCCAATATCGGCAATGGCTGGTGTCACCAGTCCCAAGATGATGAGCGGTATCAAGAACGACAGGAAATGGCTGAAGATACTGTTGAAGGTGACGAAGCACCTGACAGCCCACTCGGGGAAAAACATACCACAAGCCACACCCAGGATGATGGCAATGACGATGCGTGGCAGCAGTCCGATTTTAGACAAGTTGAATGACATGATGCGTAATTAAAGGATGATTTTTTCGAATTAATGGACAAAGGTAATATTATTTCCTGTATTTTTGCGTTATAATAATGTGAGAACGATGGAAATTATCAGATATGACTCCACCATGGCGCCCATGTGGAATGAGCTGGCACGGCAGAGCCGTAACGGCACGTTCCTGCATCAGCGTGGCTACATGGACTATCACAGTGACCGCTTTGAGGACTGCTCGCTTGTTGCCATGCACAATGGCAAGCCTTGCGCTTTGCTGCCAGCCTGCATCGAGGATGACACGCTGTGGTCGCATCGTGGTTTGACTTATGGTGGCTGGCTGGTGCCGCTCAAACACTTTGATGCCACCGTCATGATTGGCGTAATGGACTCGGCCTGTGACTGGATGCGGTCTAATGGTCTGAAACGTCTGGTTTACAAGCCCGTGCCTCACATCTATCATCGCTATCCATGCGAGGAGGACCTGTATGCCCTCTTTCGTCATCAAGCAAGGATCATCGAAACCAACATCTCCACGACTATAGATCTGACCTGCCCGTTGCCACTGGACCGCGGCAACAAGAGTGGAGCCAATGCCGCCCGCAAAGCAGGCATCACGGTTGGCCCCAGCGAGGACTGGACTGGCTATTGGCAACTGCTATCCACGTTGTTAGACTCGCGCTACGGCACCCGCCCTGTCCACACACTCGACGAGATGTGCTTGCTGCAAGGACGTTTTCCTGAGAACATCCGCCTCTACACCGCCACTTTGGGCAACGAGTTGCTCTCGGGTGTGGTGATGTATTACAGCCATCCTGTGGCCCATTGCCAGTATATCGGTTCTTCACCCAAGGGCAAGGAAAGCAAAGCCTTGACTTTACTCTTCGCCCAGCTGATTGACGAGTGTGCACGTCAAGGATACAGGTATTTCGACTTCGGCATATCCAACGAAGACCACGGCCGATACCTTAACGAGGGGCTGGTTATCCAAAAATCCCGCCTTGGAGGTCGGGGAATCGTGTATAACACATTTGAAGTCCTATTATAATTAATGATGTGTGATGGCTGGGAACGGTAACATCTCACGCAGGGCGATGAAAGCCATGGGGCTGTTCGGTGGTGTTCAAGTGATGGGCATCCTCTGCTCCATTGTGCGCACCAAACTCGTCGCCATGTGGATAGGTCCCGTGGGCATCGGCCTGTTCGGCCTGTTCAACAATGCGTTGGAGATGATTTCCACCGGCACCAACTTGGGCATCCGTTCCAGCAGCGTGCGCGATATCTCCCAAGCACACGACAGCACCACGCCCGGTCTGGTAGCAAAGATGGTCGCTGTGGTGCGCAAGTGGTCCCTGTGGTTGGGACTGTTCGGCGCATTGGTCACCCTCATGCTGGCACCGCTGCTGAGCGAGCTCACCTTTGGTGACCAAAGCCACTTGTGGGGTTTTGTCGCATTAAGCGTCGCCGTATTGCTGGGTGCAATCACCAACGGCGAATATGCCGTGCTGCAAGGCAGTGCCCGTCTCAAACGACTGGCGAGCGTCACCCTGTGGGGTACGCTAACGGGGTTAGCCGTCTCCATCCCGCTGTTTTACCTGTTGCGAGAACGCAGCATTCTGCCATCGATTCTTGCTTACGCCATGGCACTGGCAGCCTTTGCTTGGCTCTTCCGTAACAAGGAGTACGCCAAGCCGCAGTTGAGCCGCCGCGAGACCTTTGACATGGGCAAAGGCTTCGTCAAGTTGGGCATCTTCATGACACTGGGCAACTTTGCGAGCATCCTTGCCAGCTATGCTTTCAACGCCTGGCTCAACATGAACGCCGGCACCGAGGCCGTGGGTTTCTATCAAGCCGGCTACACATTAATCAACAAGTACACAGGACTGATTCTGACCGCCCTGGGTATGGAGTATTATCCCAGACTTTCCAAGGTTGCAAACAGCCGCTTGAGGCTTCGCGCCTTTGTCTCGCAAGAAATCAATGTTGCCATTGCTGTGATGGCACCTGTCGTGGCTCTGTTCATCCTGCTGCGGGAACTTGTGGTGTGGATTCTCTATACGCCTGAGTTCAACGTCATCCTCACCTTTGTGTCCTGGGGCATGATCGGCACCGTGCTGCGCACCCTGTCGTGGTGCCTGGCATTCACTATCCTTGCCAAGGGCGACGGTAAGACCTACCTGTGGACCGAAGTGGCCAGTGCCGTCATCAACCTGGTGCTTAACATCGTGTTCTACCGCTGGTGGGGCCTGACGGGCCTGGGTATCGCCTTCCTCGTGTCCTATCTGCTCTACACCGCCATCGTCGCCGTGGTTTACTTCAAGATGTACCGCTTGAGTGTTTCGCGTGGTTGTCTGGTCAACTTGCTGTGGACGCTTGCCGTGGCATCGGTGGTGATGTGGGCCATGGAGCATGATGTCCTTGCCGTGGCCATCGCGCTCACCGTCGTGAGCATCGCCATCGCATGGCGACAGCTAGTAGCTTTGTGGCGCCGTTAACAAGCCCAGCATGAATACCCTATTGTAAACCGTTATAGAACCACTCAAGACGGTTAATTTTCAATAAAAAAGCTGGTTTTTATTAACAAGTTGGCGCCTAAAACAAATAAAATGTCTATCTTTGCAGCGCAAAAGTAGATATTAACCGCGAGGGATCTCACTACATACCAGTTGAGATTCTTCTCATTTTTTGAATCTTAAAAATTAAAAAAACACTGAAATAGCATGGCTATTACTTACATGACACAGGAAGGTTACGACAAGAAAATGGCCGAACTTTCCCACCTCGAGAATGTAGAACGCCCGGAGGTTGTCCGCGCTATCGTTGAGGCCCGCGATAAGGGTGACCTCTCGGAGAATGCGGAGTATGATGCCGCCAAGGAGCGTCAGGGCATGCTCGAAGCCAAGATTGCCGAATTGAAAAGCCTGATAGCATCGGCTCGCATTATTGACGAAAGCAACATTTCAACCGAGGAGGTGCAATTGCTCAACAGAGTTACCATCAAAAATCTCAAGAACAAGGCTACGATGACCTACACTATCGTCACCGAGACCGAAGCCAACCTGCGCGAAGGCAAGATTTCAATCTCTACCCCCATCGCCAAGGGTCTGCTGGGTCACAAAGTGGGAGACAAGGTTGAAGTGCAGGCTCCCGCCGGATTGATGAAGTTTGAAATCCTCAAAATTGAAATTTAAGACATGGCTACCATTTTCAGCAAAATCGCCGCTGGTGAAATCCCCAGCTATAAAGTGGCCGAGGACGACCGCTATTTTGCGTTCCTCGATATCAACCCCATGACCAAAGGTCACACGCTGGTCATTCCCAAGCACGAGGTGGATTACATGTTTGACCTCGATGAGGAGGAATATGCCGGTCTGTGGGCTTTTGCCCGCAAGGTTGCCATGGCAGTTGAGCAAGCAATCCCCTGCAAGCGCATCGGCATCGCTGTGCTGGGCATGGAGGTACCCCATTGCCACATCCATCTCGTGCCACTGCAGAGCGAGAAGGACATGGCCTTTGGTGGTCACAAGTTGAGTCTGCCCGCCGAGGAGATGCAGGCTATCGCTGCTGCCATCGCCGCAAAGTTTTAATCATCGCTTTTCAGGCGAACACATCACAAGGCGCATTTCCTGTCAAGGGTGATGCGCCTTTTAACAAAATACAGGACTGAACGATTATGAATGACCGCCGTCTACCTCATCCACTTGTCGCACTGATTCCGATTGTCGTGCTCATCGGCTTGCTCGCTACTGCCATTGCCCTGTTCGGGAGTGACTCACTGAGTGGTGGAAGCCAGATTGCCCTTGTGCTGGGCATGGCCGTGTGTGTGGTGATTTCCACCGCATTTTATCATGTGCCGTGGAAAGCGTTTGAAGAGCAGATGACCAAGACCATGGGTGGCATCTTCATCACCTTGCTGATCCTGCTGTCGGTGGGAATGCTCTCGGGTTCATGGATGATCAGTGGTGTTGTTCCCACGTTGATTTACTATGGCGTGCAGATCTTGTCGCCAAAATTTTTCCTGTTGAGTGCCTGCTTGATCTGCGCACTGGTCTCCTTGCTGTCGGGCAGTTCATGGACAACCATTGCCACCATCGGCGTCGCATTGCTGGGTATCGGTCAAGCTTTGGGCATCAGTGAGGCATGGACGGCAGGTGCCATCATCTCGGGCGCTTACTTCGGCGACAAGATGTCTCCGTTGAGCGATACGACCATCCTGGCGTCATCGTCAACGCGTGTTGACATCTTCAAGCACATCCGATACATGGTTTACACTACCGTGCCCACCATCAGCATCGCACTGCTCATTTTCTTTATCGCCGGATTCGGAAACAGTGCTACGGAGGCTTTGCACGTCGAGGAGTATACCCATGGCCTGTCCTCCACATTCAACATCTCGCTGTGGACTTTGCTGGTGCCATTGATAACGGGTATTCTGATCGCGAAAAAAGTGCCGTCGTGCATCGTGCTGTTTGTATCTTCGATCATGGCGGGAATCATGGCGCTCATCCTGCAACCTCACATCCTGCGCGAGATTGCCGCCGATCCATCGTTAAGCAATGTTGCAGCCCAGTGCAAGGGCCTTGCAATCACCTTCTACGGTGCAACTGCTGTTGATACGGGCAGCAGCGCACTCAATGACCTGGTTTCAACGGGCGGTATGGCAGGAATGCTCAACACCATCTGGCTGATTATCTGCGCCATGTGCTTTGGTGCATCGATGCTGGCCAGCGGCATGTTGGAGAGCATCACACGCGTCATCATCAAGTGGGTGCGCACACGTGTAAGCCTCGTTGCATCAACCGTGAGCACGGGCATCTTCCTGAATGTTGCTACTGGCGACCAGTTCATTAGCATTGTGCTCACTGCCGACATGTATCGTAATGTGTATGAAAAGGAAGGCTATGAGGCACGACTGTTGAGCCGCACCTGTGAGGATGCCGCCACGGTGACCTCGGTGCTGATTCCATGGAACACTTGCGGCATGACGCAGGCCACAGTGCTGGGCGTCCCTACCCTCACCTATCTGCCCTACTGCTTCTTCAATTACCTGAGTCCGTTGATGTCGATTTTCATCGCTGCCATCGGCTGGAAGATCAAGCGACACAAACCCAATGAAGAAAGCGCTGTGAGCAACGCTCCAGTGAAGGAATAACGATTAATACTAATACAAAGCGTGGCCAGGAGGACCTGACCACGCTTTTTCAATCTGTGTGGAAGAATCTTACTTCTCGAGTTCTTTCTTGATGCGCTCGGTCAACATGGGAACAATCTTGTGGAGGTCGCCCACGATACCCAGGTCAGCGACGCTGAAGATGGGAGCGAATTTGTCCTTGTTGATGGCGATGATGAAATCGCTCTCTTCCATGCCGGCAAGGTGCTGGATCGCACCGCTGATACCGCATGCCATGTAGAGGTTGGGGCGAACGGTCTTACCCGTCTGACCCACCTGGCACTCGTGAGGCATCACACCGTTGTCGACCATGGCACGTGACGAAGCCACTTGACCGCCAAGCACGTCGGCGAGAGCCTGCAGTTTGTCAAAACCTTCCTTGTCATGAACACCGCGACCACCGCTGACGAGAATCTTGGCCTCGCTGATGTCGGCAATCGTCTTGTCGGCCTTGATGGTCTTGACGAGTTTCACCTTGAATTTGCTGGTGTCGAACTTGGGCGCGAACTCGGTAACGATACCCTCGCGGCCAGGCTGGCGCTGCATCTTCTGCATCACACCGGGGCGCACGGTTGACATCTGAGGACGGTTGTTCGGGCAGATGATGGTAGCCATCAGGTTACCACCAAATGCGGGACGCGTCATGCGGAATTCGGGCTCGTTGTTGGCATCGGGCTCGATGTCGAGTTTGGTGCAGTCGGCGGTCAGACCAGTCTTGAGGCGTGAAGCGATGCGCGGAGCCAAGTCACGGCCGATGGTGGTGGCACCATAGAGCACGATGCTGGGCTTGCGGTCCAGAATGATTTGACCAACGGCCTGTGAATACTGCTCGCTGAGGAAGTCCTTCAACTCAGGGGCATCAACAACGATTACCTCGTCGGCACCCTGCTCGATGAGCATTTGAGCCTGGTCCTTGATACCCTCACCCAGCAACATGGCAACCACCTTCTCACCGAGGGCGTCGGCCAGGTCACGGGCCTTACCTAAAAGTTCGAGTGCAACGGGCTGGATGACACCTTCGCGCTGCTCAGCAAAAACGAATACGTTCTTATAATCTTTCTTATCCATAATATTCAGTTTTTAGGTTTCTAGTCCTTAGTTTCGTCCCTAGTTAGCATCCGCCAATTGCTGACAACTAACAACTAAGGACTACGACGAACTAGAAACTACTTTTAGATAATGTGTTTAACTTTCAGTTGATTAACGATCAGCTCAACAGCCTCCTCGGGAGTCACCTCGTGAACCTCGCCGGGAGCCTTCATGGCCTTGGGGAATGACTTGAACACCTTGGTGGGCGAGCCAGCGAGACCCAGCTTGCCTTCCTCGACGTCAATCTTGTCGGCACTCCACACCTCGACTTCCTTGTCATAGGCTTCCATGATGCCACTCACGCTCATGTAGCGAGCGTCAAAGGCTGAAGCGAGCACGGTCAACAGGCACTTGCCCTCGACCTCGAGAACCTGGATGCCATCCTCGTTCTCTTTGTCCACTTGCAAGTTACCGTTTTCAAGCACCTTGGCATCAGCAACGTAGGTGATTTGCGGCAGATCGAGGTGCTCGGCGAGCTCGGGACCCACCTGGGCGGTATCACCATCGATAGCCTGACGACCAGCGATGATAAGGTCATAGTCCAACACGCGGCACAGGCCAGACAATGCATAAGAGGTTGCCAGGGTGTCGGCACCGGCGAATTTGCGGTCACTCAACAGGATGGCACGGTCAGCACCCATAGCGAGAGCCTCACGCAGCATCACGTCGGCTTGGGGAGGTCCCATCGAGATAACAGTTACATGGGCACCAAACTGGTCCTTGAGCCTCAAAGCGAGTTCAAGGCCGCCCTTGTCATCGGGGTTCATAATGCTGGGAACGCCTTCACGAATCAAAGTACCCTTCACGGGGTCAATCTTGACAACGGTGGTATCGGGAACTTGTTTTACACAAACAATTATATTCATAATCTTGTTCTTTATAAGGCTTTAGGTTTTAGGTTTTAGGCTTTAGGGAAGCAGATGTCACCTAATGCCTAACGCCTAATGCCTAAGAGCTAGTTTATTTGAATAATTGACCGGCGATAACCATGCGCTGAACCTCGGATGTACCTTCGTAGATCTCGGTAATCTTGGCGTCACGCATCATACGCTCTACAGGATATTCACGGGTGTAACCATAGCCACCGTGGAACTGTACGGCCTTGGTCGTCACTTCCATAGCGGTCTCGGCGGCAAAAAGCTTAGCCATAGCGGCATCGGCACTGTAAGGCAGGTGCATGTCTTTCTTCCATGCGGCACTGCGCACGAGCAGACGGGCAGCCTCGATCTTGGTCTTGAGGTCGGCCATCTGGAACTGGGTGTTCTGGAACTTGGCGATGGCACGGCCAAACTGCTTACGCTCCTTGGTGTACTTCACCGTCTCGTCCAGAGCGCCCTGAGCGATGCCGAGGGCCTGAGAGGCGATACCGATGCGGCCACCATCAAGGGTCATCATAGCAATCTTGAAGCCCTTGCCGAGCTGGCCGAGGAGGTTCTCCTTGGGCACAATGCAGTTTTCAAAAATCAACTCACAGGTAGCACTGCCGCGGATACCCATCTTCAACTCCTTCTTACCGATGGAGAAGCCAGGCATATCCCTTTCGACGATGAATGCCGAGATGCCCTTGGTGCCCTGAGCCTTGTCGGTCATGGCCATCACGATGAACACGTGGGCATTGGAAGCGTTGGTAATGAAAATCTTGGAGCCATTGAGTACCCAGTGGTCGCCAGCATCTACAGCGGTGGTCTGCTGCATAGCGGCATCGGTACCAGCGTTGGGCTCGGTGAGACCAAAGGCGCCAATCCACTCACCCGAAGCGAGCTTGGGCAAGTATTTCATCTTCTGCTCCTCGGTGCCATGCTCCAGGATGGGAGCCATACACAGCGAGGTGTGGGCCGAAAGGACAACACCCGTCGTAGCGCACACGCGGGAAAGTTCCTCAACAGCCATGATATACATTTGCACGGTACCACCAGCACCGCCATACTGCTTGGGAATAGGAATACCCATCATGCCGAGTTTACCCATCTTTTCGACGGTCTCGATCGGGAAGCGTTCCTGCTCATCGATTTCGGCGGCAAGGGGCTTCACCTCGTTCTCTGCAAATGAGCGAACCATCTGCAGGAACAGTTGTTCAGTCTTAGAATAGCTAAAATCCATATCAGTTTCTAGTTTCTAGTTTTTAGTCCTTAGTTCATAATCCTCGTTCTTTAGCCTCTCTTTGCCTGATTTGGCGGATGCCAACTAGAAACCAGGGACTAAAAACTAAGGACTAATAGTGATTAATACTTGTAGAAGCCTTCTCCCGTCTTGCGGCCAAGCAGACCGGCGCGAACCATCTTGCGCAGCAGCGGGTGAGGACGATACTTGGGATCGCCAAACTCGTTATAGAGCACCTCCATGATGGCGAGGTTCACATCGTTACCGATGAGGTCGGCCAGTGCGAGGGGACCCATGGGATGGTTGGCACCCAGCATCATGCACTTGTCGATGTCCTCGGCGCTGGCAATGCCGTCGGCCAGGATACCAACTGCCTCGTTGATCATCGGGATGAGAATGCGGTTAACGACAAAACCGGGAGCCTCGTTAACGGGCACGGGAGTCTTGCCGATCTCTGTGGTCAGGTCAATGATGCACTTGGCAGTTTCATCGCTGGTGAGCTGGCCCTTGATCACCTCAACGAGCGCCATGCGGTCGGCGGGGTTGAAGAAGTGGCAGCCGATAAACTGAGCGGGACGGCTGGTGCAAGCAGCGATCTCGGTAATCGACAATGACGACGAGTTGGTAGCAAAGATGGTCTCGGGCTTGCAAATCTTGTCAAGTTCCATGAACACATCCTTCTTCAACTGCATGTTCTCGACAGCAGCCTCGATAACGAGATCAGCATCGGCGAAGGTGGCATAGTCGGTCGTGGTGGTGATGTTCGCCATGATGGCATCCATCTTCTCCTGGGTGAACTTACCCTTCTCGACGAGCTTGGTGTAACCCTTAGCGATTGAGGCCATAGCCTTGTCTAGACTCTCCTGGGTGCGGCTCTTCATGACCACGGGCATCTTGGCGGCAAATGCCTTGACGATACCTTTGGCCATCGTACCTGTTCCAATAACACAAATTTTCATAATCTGTTCTATTATTTTTATTGATGAATGTTGATTATTCTCCTTTAAAAGTGGCTTCACGTTTGTTCAAGAAAGCGTCCATGCCTTCTTTCTGGTCACTGGTGGCGAAGCATTTGCCAAAGAGTTTGTTCTCCAAAGCGATGGCACCATCAGCATCCAGGTCATAGCCCTCGTTGATGCTCTGCTTGGCCAGACTGATGGCCACGGGAGCGTTCTTGAGCATCATGGCAGCCATTTCCATGGCCTTGGCCATCAGTTCCTCGGGCTCATAGGTGGCATTGACAAGACCGATGCGCAGGGCTTCGTCGGCGCGAATCACCTTGCCCGTGTAGATCATCTCCTTGGCATAGCCCTGGCCGATGAGTTTGGGCAGGCGATAGGTACCCGAGAATCCGGGGATGATACCCAGACCCACCTCGGGCTGACCGAACTTGGCCTTCACCGAAGCGATGCGGATGTCACAGGCCATAGCAAGTTCGCAGCCACCACCCAGAGCAAAGCCGTTCACAGCAGCGATGACAGGAATGGGCAGCACCTCGATTTTGCGGAAGACCTGAGCGCCCAGGCGACCGAATTCTTCTCCCTGCGGCTCATTGAGGTGAGCCATCTCGGAGATGTCGGCACCAGCGACAAAGGACTTCTCGCCGTCGCCAGTGATGATGAGCACACGCGTGGCAGCATCCAGTTTGTCAACGAAGTCGCTGATTTCCTTCAGGATTGTGGAATTGAGCGCATTCAGCGTCTTGGGCGCTGAAATCTTCATGACGGTGATGCCGTTGTTGTGCTCGACCTTTAAAAAGTTGTATTCCATGACAAAGTGCAGGAATTAAACGTCCATGGGTTTCAAGTCGGGAGAGATGATGAGCTTAGCCTCGGTAGCAGCCTGCACATCCTCGACGGTGAACTCGGGATGGAGCTCACGCAGCACGATGCCCTCGGGGGTGATGTCCATGACACCCATCTCGGTGATGATCATGTTGACCTGACCAGCAGCGGTGAGGGGCAGAGTGCACTCCTTCAAAATCTTGGGATTACCCTTCTGGGTGTGTTCCATGGTGAGGATCACACGCTTGGCACCCACAACGAGGTCCATTGCGCCACCCATGCCGGGAGCCATCTTGCCGGGAATGATCCAGTTGGCGAGGTTACCTTTCTCATCAACCTGCAGTGCGCCCAGGAACGACACGTTCACATGGCCGCCGCGGATGATGGCAAACGAGGTAGCCGAGTCAAAGGTGCAAGCACCGGGATTCAGTGTGATGGCACCGCCGCCGGCGTTGATAAGGTTTTTGTCTTCCTTGCCTTCCTCGGGTGTGGGACCCATACCCATGGCGCCGTTCTCGGTCTGCAATGTCACCGAAACGCCCTCGGGCAGGTAGTTAGGAATCAATGTGGGGATACCAATACCCAGATTCACAACATCGCCATCGTGCAACTCTTTGGCAGCACGTTTTGCGATGACTTCTCTCATTTGATATTTATCCATAACAAAATAAGGTTTTTGAGATTAATTATATGTTTTTAAAAAGTTATTTCATTCCTCTTTTTACCATCTCTTGCACGACGAATGATGCTACATCGTCGGCATAGGTGTTCATGCCGAAACCGGCATCAAAGCCCAGCTCCTTGGCCAGCTCGTGGGTGACACGGGCACCACCGCAGCAGCAAATCATCTTGTCACGCAGGCCCTCGGCCTCCATCAGCTCGATGAACTCAGTCATGTTCTTGATGTGAACGTCCTTCTGGGTCACAGTCTGCGAGACGAGCAACGCATCGGCATGCAGTTCGATGCCCTTGGCGATAAACTCGTCGTTAGGCACTTGAGAGCCCAAGTTGTAGGCCTCAATCATCTCGTAGCGTTCCAAGCCATAATGGCCGGCATAGCCTTTCATGTTCATGATGGCATCAATGCCCACGGTATGCGCATCGGTACCCGTCGAAGCGCCCACGATGACGATTTTGCGACCGATGTTCTCCTTGATGTACTCGTCGGTCTCGTACATGTCCATCGTGTTGCTCTCCACCTTGGGGACATAGATGGTGCTGTAGTCCACCGTGTGGGTGCAGCTGCCGTAGCAGTTTAAGAAGGTGAAACCTGGTGTCAACTCTTTGTAAAAGACCACACTGGGATTCTCCAGACCCATCTTGCGGAGCAACTGCTTGGCGGCCTCAACGGCCTCGGCGCCACAGGGCACGGGCAGGGTGAAGCTCAGCTGCACCTTACCGTCATTCATCGTGTCGCCATAGGGCTTTATCTTGGTGAAGTCTAAGGTTTTGTCAAAATCCTTAGCTTCCATGCTATATAATCCTTCGCTCATAGTCGTATAGTAACCTTAATTGTGATGTGTTAGTATTTATCTCTTGCCTTTCATCAGTTCCACGAACGGGTTGTAGTAGTTCTCGCCCTTCATGGTTACACCCTGCAGGCCCTTACCGCCGTTCTTGGGACGTTTCACGTCACCAAAGATACCCTTTTCAAGCGCGGTGAACAAGCCTTCCTTGGTAATCTCCTCAAGCAACTTGATGGTGTTGCCCAACACTTCCTTGACGCGGTTGCGGCAGATACCGCCCTCGACAAACTCCATCTCCTCGCCGATGCTCTTCATGTTGTTGAAGATGTACTTGGCGTTCTCGATTGAAAGGTAGCGGTCGCTCATGAACGGGGTGTGGATGGCCTCGGTGGGCATACCCAGCAGTTGGATTCCCTGATGGGTCCAAATACCGATCATGTTGAACAGGGCATCCTGAATGTGTCCACGGAAGATGTTGCCCGTCATAAACTTCGTCGGGGGCATATACTTCAGCGTGGCCTTAGGGAAGATTTCGCGGGTCATCTGCGCCTGAGCCAGCTCCAGCAGGAAGCCGTTCTCAAGCATGGGATCCATCTCGAAGGCATGACCCAAACCCATCTGCTCCTCGGGCAGACCTGCCATGAGAGCTAGCTGCTCGTTGATGAGATCCGAAGCAAGCACGGTGTGCGCCGCCTCGACAGCGTCGGCAGTGGTCAGGTAGTTATCCTCACCAGTGTTGATGATGACCCCTGCAAAGCCGTTGATGATGCGGCTCATGTACTGGTCGATGAGGGTGCGTTGCATGTTGATGTCACGGAAGAGGATTCCGTAGAGAGCATCATTGAGCATCACGTCCAGACCCTCAAAAGCACCCATAATGGCAATCTCGGGCATACACAGACCTGAGCAATAGTTACACAGGCGGATGTAACGGCCCTGCTCCTCGCCCACCTCATCGAGCGCCTTGCGCATGATGCGGAAGTTCTCCTGGGTTGCGAAGGTGCCACCAAAGCCCTCGGTAGTTGCGCCATAAGGCACATAGTCCAACAGGCTCTGACCTGTGGTGCGGATCACTGCGATGACGTCGGCACCTTGACGGGCTCCTGCCTGAGCCTGCACCACGTCCTCGTAGATGTTACCCGTTGCCACAATGATATAAAGGTAAGGCTTGGGACCCTCACCGATGGTCTCGAGGTAATGCTCGCGACGGGCACGACGGGTGCGGATGCGCGCCATGCTTTCGTCCACGACGGGTTGCAAGGCATCTGCAATCTGCTTGGGGTCGCGCGTGACCACCTTGGTGATGTCCAGTTCACCTGTCGCCACCTTCTCGGCAATCTGCTGCGGGTTGAGCCCTGTCTGAATCATGGCATTGGCGATGAAGAACAAGGCACCCTCGTTCAACACGCCCTTGTCTTTCAAGGCTTCCACCACCACGTTGGGCAGTGGCACATCGTTGTCATCAACACCGTCGATGCCCATCAAGCGGCACAGCGTGCGCTCAACAGCCACCGTCGTGTATTGCTCCACAAAGGACTGAACGTCCTCGGCGATGCCTTTGGCAAGACCTCTGGCATACTCAACTTTTTCAAAATCTAGTCCTAACTTGCTCTTTTGCATAGTGTATATAGTATATAGTGTGATGTCATTCCGTTTTGCCTGAGGATTCCAGCAGATTCCTCGCCGTCTTTATCCACTCGCTGTCGATGCCCAAACTCTGAGCGATGTTGAGCGCCTCGTGAGGCACCTCGCCGTCCTGAACCTCGACCAGCGAATAGTCCATTGAGCCGTTCTCAAAGCCTTTTACCCGCAGGCAGCGGGCTTTGCCTGGCTCTATATCGTAGTGCGTCGTCATGATGAGGCTCATGTCCTTGTCGGCCAGCACCTGCAGCAGTGCTGTCACAAGTGCGGCGCCCTCGGTGGGGTTCGTCGTGCGTGCCGGCTCATCAACCAACGCCAGTAATTTTCGGTTTTCGCGTGATGCCTTGATGACGGCATCGATATTCTTCATCTCGGCAGCGAACGATGACAAGCCTTTTTCAACCGACTGTTCATCGCCGATGCAGAAACGTATCTCGTCTTTCACGGCAATTCGGGCCGAAGCCGCAGGGATGCCGAACCCGAACTGGAAAAGCAGCTGACACAAGGTCAACGTCTTGAGCACCACGGTTTTGCCACCCATGTTGGCGCCCGTGATGAGTGTGGGCTGCTGCCCAAAGGCGATATCTACCGGCTGGAACTCGCGTCCGCGAACAGCCAACGCCTCTTTGACCTGGGGGTGGAACATTGCCTCATAGGCTGTCGTTCCGTCTTGAGACAAGTCAGGGAAGGTCAGCCCCATCTGTTTGATTTGCATCGCTTTGGCCAAATTCACATCAATGCGAGCCAAAGCCAGTTGAGCCTGCTCGATAGCACTGGCAAAGGGATGCAGCGCGCGGCTCAAATCTTTTCGCACACCATCCTCCAACTCGCTGGCCTGCAACATGAGGTCATCTTGCTGCTCGGGATGCTGTCGCATGTTAGTACGCAAATCCATGAGCTGAGCACAATAGGAGTCATAAATATAGAATGTGGCGATTTTCATCCCGTCGGGGTCAAGGATATCGATGACCTTTTCAAGATCGGGAATCTCCACCGCATCGGCCATGTCCTGCTGAGCGAGCAACTTTTTCACATCGGTCGCCAAAATTGCGAGATGCTTGACCTCGAACAACTCGATGTCATCGAGCACAGCTTGGTTGTGCAGGTTTTTGATTGTGGTGCGAATATCCTTCAATCCCTGCAACTTGAAAAGCAAGGTGTCGAGACGGGTCTTGTCGACCTGCTCGACAAATGTCGTGAAACGGTGCAACTCGTCATAGGCCGCTGCAATCTCTTCGCACTTTGACATCATGGGTGCATCAAGCAGCCAACGACGTGCGAAACCCGACTGCAATTCCAGCTGGTCGAGCATGAAGCGGATGCCGCAAGGCGATTCTATGACATTCTTCAGTTGCACTATTGTTGTTTTAATAAATCATACACGGGAAGCCCGATGGCTTCGCTAAGTTTGCCGCACAGCGTGTCCGAGTCAAGGACATAACCGCTGGGTGATGTGGGGTTGACGGTGACGGCAATGAGTTTGCTCTTCTGCAGCACGCTGATGCGTCCTCCTGCCTTGACAAACAATCTGAACTGCTGCGGGGTGACGAAAATCTTGGTGAAGTCCCTCACCACCAGTTCCACTTGTTTGAGGTCTTTGTTCTTCCTCACCTTCTCGAGGAAACCGTCGACCAGTGCTCCCGCCACATACAGGGTTTGGCATCCGTCCATTCCCTCGAAGTGGATATCCTTGGACAAGGAGGTCATTGTGTCCAGGGAATGTAAAGTGCCGTCCTTGTCGATGAACCACAGGCCCTTGTCTAGGGGATCGAGTTTGCGAATGTTTTCGTCGCTCGTCAATTCCAGATTGATGAGGTCCACCACATGGGCGGTCTTGCTCACCAGTGTGGTCATATTGGCCGAATAGGCTGCTCCTGTCGCCAGAATCATCGACTGGCTCACTGCCGGTGAGGCTGAACTCAAGCGCGACAAGGCACCATCAATGATGACCAGGTCGATGTCGAAACGCTGCTGCATCTCGCCCATCCAGCGTCTGAGGCTGCTTGCCGACGAGGGTCCTGACAAGAGAATCTTGCCGCTTGTGAGCGCCCGTGCTGTCACTACCCTGCCCAATGATGTGCTTTCATCACTCACGTCGATGAGTTCTGAGGTCAACCGCCGCTGGCGGTAGTGCATCTCACTGGTGCCGAAGAACATGCCCTCGGGAAGGACGATTTCGGGCTTTTGCGTGCGCGTCACTTGGTCCACACTCTCTCCATCAATACCGATCGAAGTCACGGCAATGCGTCTGGTCTGGACGGGCAGGCGGTCGAGCACATACTTGAGGCACTCGGTCTTGCCTGTGTTTTTCTCCAGTCCCACGATAGACAGGCTATCGTAACGCAATATGTCATTGATGAAGGGCAGCACTGCAAGAAAACGAGTCAGTCACCGTGGAGATGTGCATAAAGGCACATCTCCACAGCACTGACATCTTATTTTACTTCTTGTTACGGCCTTCGTTGCGCTCATGACGCTTCAGCGCCCTGGGCTCAATGTTCATGCGTTCGCCTTCAAGCAGCGAGATCACACCGTCCACAGCCTTGTCGGCAGCCACCTGCTCCTTGGCGCGTGCAGCCTGACACTCGGGGCAGTTGCACTCGCTATGATAATCGGTGGGCTCGGTGTAGGTGGTGATTACGCCCTCGAAGTTGCGCAATACCACACGGCCGGGAGCCTGTGAGATGATGTACTGGGGCATGACCGGCGTCTTGCCGCCACCACTGGGAGCGTCCACCACGAAGGTGGGCACGCAATAGCCGCTGGTGTGGCCGCGCAGGCCCTCGATGATCTCGATACCCTTGCTGACGGGAGTGCGGAAGTGCTCCAGACCCATCGACAGGTCACACTGATAGATGTAGTAAGGACGCACACGAATCTTGACGATTTCGTGAACGAGCTTCTTCATCACATGAACGCAGTCATTCACACCGCGCAACAGCACGCTCTGGTTGCCCAGGGGGATACCGGCGTCGGCCAACATCTCGCAAGCACGGCTCGATTCGGGAGTCACCTCGTTGGGATGGTTGAAGTGAGTATTGATCCAGATGGGATGATACTTCTTCAACATGTCACACAACTCGGGAGTGATGCGCTGCGGGCAAACCACGGGAGTGCGTGTACCCAAGCGAACAATCTCCACGTGAGGAATCTTCCTCAGTTCCGAGATGATGTATTCCAGTCGCTTGTCGCTCACCATGAGGGCGTCACCACCCGAGAGGAGGACGTCGCGCACGGTGGGAGTCTGACGGATGTATTCCAGCGCCTTCTCGATGCGGTCAAGACCACACTCGTTATCGGTCTGGCCGGCAAAGCGGCGACGGGTGCAGTGACGGCAGTACATCGAGCACATGTCGGTGATGAGCAACAGCACGCGATCAGGATAACGGTGCGTCAAACCGGGCGTGGGTGAATCCTCGTCCTCATGCAGCGGGTCGAGCAAGTCGGCAGCAGCCTGATGCGTCTCGGCACCGGTGGGGATGCACTGGCGGCGGATGGGATCATGCGGGTCATCGGGATTGATGAGGCTCAGGTAGTAAGGCGTGATAGCCATGCGCAGGGTTTTGAGGGTCTGCTTAACTCCCTCTTCCTCCTCGGCACTCAACTTCACATACTTCTTGAGTTCCTCAAGGGTCTCGATGCGGTTCTTCACCTGCCATTTCCAATCGTTCCACTGCTCGTCGGTGACGTCGGGAAACAATTGTTTTCTTCTTGATTCTACCATAATAACTTATGATTGATTAGGCGTAGAGTTCCTCAAAGATCTTGCGCAGCTCGGGGCACTCGCGCAGCTCCTGCAAGGTAAAGTCGGCATGGCCCTTGGTGTAGCCGTTACCGATGATCATGTTCACGTCAGCACCAATACCCTCGGCACCCAGAGCAGCCTTGGTGAAGCTGGTGGCCATCGAGAAGAAGTAAACAATACCGTCATCCTTGGTGCACAGCACAGCTGTCATCTCGCAATCGGGCACGTTCACGCAGTTGATAGTAGTGTCGGCCATCTTGCCGTCGGTGAGTTTGTAAACCAACTCGTAAACCTCAACGGGAGTCATGCCAGCAACGCTCTCGACAACGTCGCAGAAGCCGAGATCCTTGATGCGCTGGGTCGATTTGGGGCTGTTGGCGAGACCGATCACCTTACCGGTAACGCCTACGCGCTTCTTGGCCTCGTAGCAGCACAGCATACCGCTCTTGCCGCCTGCACCCAGGATAACAACATTCTGGCCATACTGGCACAGCTTTGCGGTCTGTGCGGGAGCACCAGCGACGTCGAGGGCGCTCAAAGCGAGCTTCTCGGGCATGTCATCGGGAATCTTGGCATAAATGCCGCTCTCGAACAGGATAGCCTTACCCTTGATGTCCACCTGGTCAACATCGGCACGGATTTCGAGAATCTCATCAATGCGCAGCGGGGTCAACGACAGCGATACGAGGGTAGCGATGCGGTCGCCCTCCTTGAGATCGATCTTGCCCTTGAGAGCGTCACCAATCTTCTCTACCTTACCCAGGAGCATACCACCTGAACCGGTGCGACGGTTGCGGTGCTTGCCTTGCAGCTCAACGTTGAGGAGCATCTCCTTCTTGATTTCCTCCATTACCTCGGCCTCGTTGTTGGGATCCTTGGCCTGCTGCTTAGCATAGTTGTGGATGTCGGTGAACGAAGCGGAGTCAATGTTCAAGGTCTGTACATCGATCAGGATCTCGTTGTCGTAGATCTCGTCCATGTTGTTGTCCAGCTTGTTAGCGGGCTGAGGAAGAATGCCCTTGGGCTCGATTACTCGGTGCGTACCGAATCTGTTTCCGTGTTTCTGCATTGTTTTAATTGATTTTAAATGTTATACGATAATTGTGATTTTCTTGTTTTTAGTTGCGCTTGGGAAGACCCAGAATTTCGCGTGCCTCGTCGCTGGTGGCGATGGGACGGCCCAGTTCCTTGGCGATGCGGACAACCTTCTCCACGAGTTCGCCGTTGCTCTTGGCAAGCACACCCTTTGAGAGGTAGAGGTTATCCTCGAAGCCCACGCGCACGTTACCGCCCATGGCGATAGCGGCGGCAGCCATCGGGAAGGCATGGCGGCCCACACCAGTCACCGTCCAGGTCGAACCGGCGGGAATGCCATTTACAAGCCAGCACAGGTTGGCCACAGTGGCAGGAGTACAACCGGGAACACCCAGCACGAAGTTGAACTGCATGGGATTGCCGGGAACCTCGCCCTTGCGGGCCATCGTGAGGATAGTGTCGAGGTGACCCATCTCAAAGCACTCATACTCGGGCTTGATGCCGCGCTCGATCATGCGCTTGCCAAAGGCACGCATGGTGGGCATGGTGTTGTCAAAGATTTCGTCGCCAAAGTTGCAGGTACCGCAGTCGAGGGTTGCCATCTCGGGCAGCGGAGTCGTGTCGGTCGATTGCAGGCGCTCGTCGGGAGTCATGCCCACAGCACCGCCAGTCGACGGGATGAGGATGACATTGGGGCACACCTTGAGGATGGCCTCTTCGCACTCTTGGAAGCGGGCACGGTCCTGAGTGGGCGTACCGTCGTCCCAGCGCACGTGCAGGTGCACGATGGCAGCACCAGCGTCAACAGCCGACTTGGCCTCACGCACGATTTCTTCAACAGTATAGGGCACGTTGGGATTCTGCTCCTTGGTAACCTCGGCGCCGCAGATGGCGGCAGTGATAATCAATTTATCCATTTTAGTTTCTAGTCCTTAGTTTCTAGTCCTTAGTTTAGTCATCAGTTTTCTGTTGGCGGATGCCAACTCCTAACTTCTAACTTCTAATTCCTAATTTATTTGCGTTGGCAATCTTTGGGAGTTACACAGGTGCCTGATGCGCGGCAAACGATGACGGGCTCGTCAAGGATGTCGGCAGCCGATGCACTGATGTCAGGACGAGCCTGAGCCACCTTGCGGGCCTCGAAAACCATGTGACGCGAAGTGTTGCCCTCGCGGTCAATCCAACCCTCGGCCTCGATGAAGTCACCGGCATAGACGGGAGCCAGGAACTCGATATTGTCATAGGCGCAGAACAGTCCTTCGTCACCGTCACGCATAATCAACAACTCGGTAGCCACGTCACCAAAGAGGTGAACCATGTGTGCTCCGTCAACCAAATTACCACCGTAGTGTGCATCTTTAGCGCTCATGCGCAACCTGATCATTGTCTTGTATTCCATATTAGTTTCTAGTCCTTAGTTATGAGTCCCTAGTTATTTCTCAACGTAGATGCCGTCAACATAGATACCCGAAGCATGAACGTGCTCAGGAGCGATCTCACCAACGGGAACGAGCTTCTCGGCCTCAACGACTACATAGTCGGCTGCGGTCGCCATCAGCGGGTTGAAGTTGTTGGTGGTGCCCAGGAAGACCATGTTACCGAACTCGTCAACGATGTTGGCACGCAGGAAAGCAATGTCGGCACGCAGGGGCTTTTCCAAGAGGAACTCCTTGCCGTCAACCTTGATGATCTCCTTGCCATCGGCCATGATGGTGCCCAGACCAGTGGGAGTCAAGACGCCGCCCAAGCCAGCACCTGCCGCACGGATGCGCTCGGCCAGTGTACCCTGGGGAACGTATTCCACGATGAGGGTGCCCTCATTCTTCTGCAGAGCGGTCTGCTTGTTGGTTCCCGTGTGGGAAACGATGGCCTTCTTTACCTGGTGATTGCTGACCAACTTGCCGTGAGCGACCTCGTCATAGGCTGTGTCGTTGGCAATGATCGTCAAGTCCTTTACACCCTTTTCTACAATGGCGTCGATGATCTGGGTGGCGCTGCCGTTACCCAAGAAACCGCCAAACATGATTGTCATGCCGTCCTGTACTTTCTCGACGGCTTGTTGCAATGTGATTTGTTTGTTCATAATGTTTATGTTTTTGGAGTTGGTTGGTTTATGTCTATATTGGCTGCAAATATAGTGAAAAATACTCATTTCCCATCGCTTTTTTACTCTTTTTTTATTAATGTAAATCTAACGGCAATAAAAACAGCACTTTGCGCAAACAGCACAAATTGAGAAAAAGTCTTGAAAATCGCAATTCACCCCTTGGAAACACCCTAAAAAAGGCACATAAAGGCAAAAAAATCCCCTGAAGACCCGCAGGCCATCAGGGGAAAAACTATTAGCGTTATGAAAAAAGTTGTCAGTGGGGATTACATCATGCCGCCCATGCCGCCACCCATGCCGGGACCACCGGCGGGCATTGCGGGCTCGGGTTCTTTCTTCTCGGCGATGACACACTCGGTGGTGAGGAACATGCCGGCGATGCTGGCAGCGTTCTCTAGAGCGATGCGAGACACCTTGGCAGGATCGATGACACCTGTCTCAAACAGGTTCTCAAACGTCTCGGTGCGGGCATTGTAGCCAAAGTCGCCCTTGCCTTCCTTGACACGGTTGACCACAACTGCGCCCTCAAGACCTGCATTAGCCACAATCTGACGCAGCGGTTCCTCGATGGCACGCTGGATGATGTGGATACCAGTGGTCTCGTCATCGTTGTCACCCTTCAAGCCCTCAAGAGCCTTGAGGCAACGGATGTAAGCAGTACCGCCACCGGGCACGATACCCTCGGCAACAGCAGCGCGAGTGGCACTCAAAGCGTCGTCAACACGGTCCTTTTTCTCCTTCATCTCTACCTCGCTGGGAGCACCGATGTAGAGCACAGCAACGCCACCCGACATCTTGGCCAGACGCTCCTGGAGTTTCTCCTTGTCATAGGTCGACTTGGTGTTCTCGATCTGGACGCGGATTTGTGCGATGCGGTCGGCAATCATGTCCTTGTTGCCGGCACCGTTGACGATGGTGGTGTTCTCCTTGTCAACGGTCACCTTCTCGGCAGTACCCAGCATTTCGAGGGTAGCCTTCTCGAGGGTCAGGCCAGTCTCCTCGCTGATGACAGTGCCACCGGTGAGGATTGCGATATCCTGCAACATCTCCTTGCGACGGTCGCCAAAGCCGGGAGCCTTCACAGCGCACACCTCAAGCGAGCCGCGCAGGCGGTTCACTACCAGCGATGCCAGAGCCTCGCCGTCAACATCCTCGGCGATAATGAGCATGGGACGATGAGCCTGCACAGCGCCTTGCAGCAAGGGCAGGAGGTCCTTCAGACCCGAAATCTTCTTGTCAAAGATGAGGATGTAGGGGCGTTCCATCTCACATGCCATTTTGTCGGCATTGGTGACAAAATAGGGCGAGATGTAGCCGCGGTCGAACTGCATACCCTCGACCACGTCAACGCGGGTCTCGGTGCCCTTGGCCTCCTCGACGGTGATGACACCGTCTTGTTTCACCTTCTTCATGGCCTCGGCGATGAGCTGGCCAATGGCGTCGTCATTGTTGGCGCTGATGCGAGCCACGTTCTCGATCTTGTCGAAATCGTCGCCCACCTCCTGGGCCTGCTCCTTGATGCCCTCGACAACAACCTTAACGGCCTTGTCGATGCCGCGCTTCACGTCCATGGGGTTAGCGCCAGCAGCCACGTTCTTCAGACCCTCGGTAATGATAGCCTGGGCCAGGACGGTAGCGGTGGTGGTGCCGTCACCAGCATCATCGTTGGTCTTGCTGGCAACTTCCTTGACGAGTTGCGCACCGATGTTCTGGAATTCGTCCTCGAGTTCCACTTCACGTGCCACGGTCACACCGTCCTTGGTGATGTGGGGAGCACCATATTTCTTGTCAAGAATCACATTGCGTCCCTTGGGACCCAGGGTGACCTTCACGGCGTCGCTCAACTGGTCAACGCCTTTCTTCAACTCTTCGCGAGCCTTGATATCAAATTTAATTAACTTAGCCATATTCTAGTTGTCAGTTTTTACTTTAATTATCAGTTTTCAGTTGTTTTCATCTAAAGCCTCAGACCTGAAGCCTAAAGCCTAAAAAATCAGTCAATGACGATGGCCAGGATGTCGTTCTGGCGCATCATGAGCAGCTTTTCACCGTCGATTTCGATTTCGTTACCGGCATACTTGCCATAGAGCACGGTGTCACCGGGCTTGACGATCATTTCCTCGTCCTTGGTACCGTTGCCTGCAGCACGCACTTTGCCCTTGAGAGGTTTTTCTTTTGCACTGTCGGGGATGATGATTCCGCCAACAACTTCTTCAGCCTTTGCCGGTTCGATGAGAACGCGGTCATTTAATGGTTTAATAGTCATGATTACTGTAGTTGTTAATTATGTTGTTAAATAATTTTCTCGCCTTGCAAAAGTGCAACGAGTGTGCCAACGGGCAAAAACCGACACCGATAGGACAATTTGTCACCCCACCCTGCCAATTCGGGTAACTGCCGCCACCGTCGCCACACGATTGCCAAAAAAGCACAAAAAATGTTACACACTCCTATAATATTGGCAGGGACAGGAAAAAATAACTAATTTCGCACCGCAAAAAACAGTATTATTTATAATGAAGACGATTATTTCAAGAATAGCTCTTGCCGCAGTGGCAGCGCTGTTACTCACCGCTTGCGGCGGCAACGAGACAACTTACCAGTACCGGACCGATTACTTGCCCGTTCAGCTTGTGGGCAGTGAGAAGTGGTCAATACTCGACGTGAACACCGGCGAAGTGGTGGCCAAGGACGCGTTTGACAGCGCACCGTCGCCCATCGTGGCAGGCATGTTCTATGTGAGGAACAGCGACGGCAGCTACGACTACTATGATGTGAGCGCCCCGACGACTCCGGTGGCAGGTCACTTCGGCAGTGTGACAGCCTTCAGCGACGACGGCGTGGCTGTGTGCAGCAAGGTGGGTGGTCCGTTGCTCGTGATTGACCGCAAGGGTCAGGTATTGAAAGAGTTACCCAAGGAGGTGTCACAGTGCTCGATGTTCGCTCGCGGCATGGCGATGTTCCAGAACGACAACGGTCAGTGGGGCTACATCAATGCCAGTGGTGACACCATCGTCCCCGCCGTCTACAGCAGTGCCAACCTGTTCATGTACAACGATTATGCTCTGGTCATCGACGAGCATCAGCCCAATGACAGCGCCTTGAGTTTTACAATCATTGACAAAACCGGAAAGGTGAAATTCACGTCCAACACCAGCATTTACCAGCCCATCCAGCCCTACTACATCAATGGTGTGCTGCCGGTGATGAAGGGTGACACCATCGTTTGCCTTAACGAGGATGGCAAGGAGGTAGCCAATCCCATCAACGATCAAGAGAAAGTGGAGAAAGGCGGCTATACCGACTTCTCACGCACGCCTAACGGCAACTATATCGTCACCAAGGACAAGAAGACGGGCATGGTGGACAAGGACAACAATATCCTTATCCCCCTCGAGCATGACAACCTCATCGACATCAACGGTGAGCGACTGATCGCTGTGGACAGCACAATCTTCAGCATCATCGATGCCAACGGCAAAGCGGTGGGCAGTGTGAAGTTCGAGAATGCCCACGTGAGCGAGGATAACCCTTATGCTGCCCGCGGTTACATCAACAACGACATGGTGGCAGCCTCAATCATGATGATGTTTGACGAGACGAGCGCATGTGGTGCCAATGCATCGACAACCCTCATGGACATGAACAACCTGGTGGGCACCAACGCCCGCCTGTATGCCGGCAGCAACACACTCATTCTGCCCCAGGGTCCATACATCATCCAATATGTGTTCGACCGTGAGGTGGCAACCGCCAACGCCGACAGCACCTCGGCCAGCTTCAACTATGACGCCAAGGTGAACCGTGTCATCATTTCGCTTGACGTGAATCATTGCCCGCCCGTCACCGAGCCCGCCATCGTTAACAAGGTGGAGAGCCGCTTGGGCACCAAGGGCTTTGTGTTCGCCCGCGACGGCATCTTCTGCAGTGACTATCTGACCGCATTGACGATGGGCTATGACAAGGGTATCATGAACCTCACCTATTACATGCACTTCAACGAGTCAGTTCCTCAAGACAAGAAAAAGAGGAATTGAAAACTAAAGACCAAGGACTAAAAACAAATAATATGTATTACGTACAAAAGACACTGGAGATTTCATCGGCCCACATGCTGTACCTGGACCACAACAGCAAGTGCGAGAACCTGCATGGCCACAACTGGATTGTAAACGTCTATTGCAAGGCCAAGGAACTTGATGACAACGGCATGGTGACCGATTTCACCATCATCAAGGAGATGGTGCACGGCAAGCTTGACCACAAGTACCTGAACGAGGTTCTCGACTTCAACCCCACCGCCGAGAACATCGCCCGTTGGATTGTGGACACCGTGCCCAACTGCTACCGCGCCGACGTGCGCGAGAGCGCCAACAACCTGGCCATCTACATCAAGGACGAATAGGAGTCAGAAGTTAGGAGTGAGGAGTTGACATCCGCCTCCTTTACAACTAAGGACTAAGGACTAGGGACTAAGGACTATAATGTACAAAGTTAACGAAATCTTCCATTCGCTGCAGGGCGAGGGCTACAATACAGGCACCGCCAGCGTGTTTATCAGGCTGAGCGGTTGCAATCTGCATTGCGCCTTCTGCGACACTCGTCACGAGGAGGGCACGATGATGTCGCTGCCCGAAATCGTCGAGCAAGTGATGTGCTACCCCAAGGCCCCGCTCATCGTGCTCACGGGCGGCGAGCCGTCGTTGTGGATTGACGAGGATTTCGTGATGGGGCTCAAACAGATGACGGGCAAGCGCATCGCCATCGAGACCAACGGCACCCGTCCCCTGCCCCACGGCATCGACTGGGTGACCCTGTCGCCCAAGACGGGCCTCGGCGACAGCGGCGACTTGCCAGTGGTGCTCACCCATTGTGACGAGTTGAAGGTGGTGTATCTGGGTCAGGACCTGTCACAATATGACAACATCACTGCCGACCACCGCTACCTGCAGCCCTGCTGGGTGAGCAACGAAAGCGACCGCAAGCGCAACATGCTGGCCACCGTCCAGGCCGTGCTCGACCACCCCGACTGGCGCCTGTCGCTGCAGACCCACCGCATCCTCAACATCCGCTAGTAAACTGTCACCGTCTGTTGCGTTGTCAACGCAACAAACTGAACTCAAATAACAAGCGCCCGCACTCCTTTGGCTGGAATGCGGGCGTTTCTCTAAACTCTAAACCCTACACGCTAAACTGCGAGCAGGGCGAGCATATTACTGGCGACCTGACAGGACAACCTCGCGGCTAGTCTTGGCAATGAGGCCCTGGAGGACCTTGCCCGGGCCCAGTTCCTCGGCCTCGGTCATGCCGTCGGCAACCATGTTGGCAACGATGTGGCTCCAGCGAACGGGAGCGGTGAGCTGTTGCAGCAGGTTGGCCTTGATTTCGGCAGGATCGGTGTGGGGCTTAGCGTCCACATCCTGGTAGATGGGGCAAACGGGAGCCGAGAAGTCGGCAGCCTCGATAGCCTTGGCCAGTTCGGCGCGGGCAGGCTCCATCAGGGGCGAGTGGAAAGCACCACCCACCTTGAGGGGCAACGCGCGGCGAGCGCCAGCCTCCTTGAATTTCTCACAAGCGGCCTCGATAGCGGCAATCTCACCCGAGATGACCA
The DNA here is from genome assembly GCA_902784675.1 of uncultured Bacteroidales bacterium. GTDB lineage: Bacteria > Bacteroidota > Bacteroidia > Bacteroidales > Muribaculaceae > Sodaliphilus. The sequence goes on from CACZVR010000005.1 coordinate 32,913, forward strand.
CCTGACCGGGGCAGTTATAGTTGGCGGGAACACAGATGCCGTCGATAGTGGCACAAATTTCCTCCACCTTAGCGTCGTCCATACCGATGATGGCAGCCATCGTCGAGGGAGCAGCCTCACAAGCCTTCTGCATAGCCAGGGCGCGTGCTTCGACCAGCTTCAAGCCCTGCTCAAAGGGCAGTGCGCCAGCGGCAACCAGTGCCGAGAACTCTCCCAGCGAGTGACCGGCAACCATGTCGGGCTTGAAGTCGTCGCCCATGGTGAGCGCGAGAATAACCGAGTGCAGGAAAACGGCAGGCTGGGTGACCTTGGTCTGCTTCAGGTCGTCCTCGGTGCCTTCAAACATGAGGTCGGTGATGCGGAATCCCAGCACCTCATTGGCTTTTTCAAACAATTCTTTGGCCTGGGGATTGTTGTCGTACAGGTCCTTGCCCATACCCACAAACTGTGCGCCCTGACCGGGGAATACGAATGCTTTCATTACTTAATTCTTTCTATTTTTATTGTTGTTTATGGAAATTTTTCTTTAATGCGGCTGCAAAGGTAGTACTTTTTTAGATAATAGATATAAAGATAAGAGATAAAAGATGCTTTTTTCATCGTCATTCGACGAATACGCATCTCTTATCTCTTCTCTTTTATCTCTTAACAAACAAGGTATTTGGTAGACATCATTTAGTGATTGGCATGGGCGGCAAAAGCACCGCCCGAGCCAAACCACTAAATCACGTTGAATTGACGAGGAATAAGACTAAAGAGCGAGTCGCAATCCAATACAGTCGACCGTGCTCGTCGGGTCGTAGCCGACGCGTAACGACACACGGCAGTTGTAGGCGTGGTTGAGCCAACTGCCACCACGGAACACGCGGCCATAGCCCGTTGAAGGACCGACAGGGTTGGTCTGCGCATCACTGCTGTAACTGCCATACCTGTCCTGGCACCACTCAAACACGTTGCCGCTCATGTCATACAGACCCAATTCGTTAGGGGCTTTTGTGGCAACTGTTTGTGTTGTGCCATATTCTTCATTATGTGAGGGAATATTAAACCAATACCACGCCACATCATCAGGGTTGTTGCTACCCGAGTATTTGTAGCCCTGGCTCCGGTTACCGCCGCGGGCTGCAAACTCCCATTCAGCCTCGGTAGGCAGGCGGAACGTCTTACCTGTCAATTGGTTCAACTTGGTGATAAACGTCTGGCAATCGTTCCATGAGACGAACTCTACAGGACGCTGAAGGTTAGTGTCGTAATTGTTACGACTACTAAAGTAGCTTGGGTTGCTACCCATCACGGCCTGCCACAAGGCCTGCGTCACCTCGGTCTGTCCGATGCAGTAACTCGAGAGCGTCACCTCGTGGGCGGGCTGTTCGACATCGAAGGCATCACTTTCCTGTTCGGCAGTCATGCCCATCGTGAAGGTGCCGCCCTCTATCGCCACCATATTGAACGTCACGCCGTTCACGATAAAGGTTTCGGCGGGATTCACGGGTTCATCCTTTCCGCATGACGTGGAAACTACTGTCATCAGAATCAACACAAATAAAATTGAACTAATTTTTTTCATCATCAATTCGTTTTATCTGTTATCTTATACCAAATATTCTGTGGGATCGTCGATGCCGGCTTCGCGCAGGGCTTGGCGACGCTCGGTGCAGGTGCCGCAGGTGCCGCAGTGTTTCTCCCCGCCCTTGTAGCAGGAGTAGGTCTCGCTGTAGTCCAGTCCCAGGGCAGCACCATGTCGCGCGATGTCGGCTTTGCTCAAGTCGGTATAAGGCGCATAGACCTTGACACCCTCATAGGTGCCCGTCATCATGGCCGTGCTCATGGCCTCGATAAAAGGTGAACGGCAGTCGGGATAGATGGTGTGATCGCCGGCATGGTTGGCAATCATCACGCGCTTGAGACCGTTGCTCTCGGCGATGCCGCAGGCAATAGCCAGCATAATGCCATTGCGGAACGGCACCACGGTGGATTTCATGTTCTCGTCGTTGTAGTTGCCGTCGGGGATGGCATCGGCACTCTCGAGCAGGGCGCTCTTGAAGTACTTGTGCATGAAGTCCAGGGGAATGATCAGATGCTTAATGCCCAAACGCTCGCAATGCATGATGGCGCAACGGCGCTCACGGCCGTTCTGGGTGCTGCCATAGTCAAAGGTGATGGCCATGGCAATCTCGTCCTTGTACTCATAGAGCATGGTCGTTGAATCCATGCCGCCCGAGGTGATGATAACCGCGTCTTTAGCCATAATCAGTCGTTGTGGAAATTAGCGATGAGACGAGCACGCACCATGTCCTGATGCTCACGGTCGCCATGGTTGGCAAACGGCTTGATGCTAATGCCGCCACGCGGGTTGAACAGGCCGATGACCTCAATATATTTGGGATCCATGAGCTTGATCAGGTCCTTCATGATGATGTTCACACAATCCTCATGGAAGTCGCCGTGGTTGCGGAAACTGAACAGGTAAAGCTTCAGGCTCTTGCTCTCGACCATGCGCACGCGCGGGATGTAATTGATGATGATGTGGCCGAAGTCGGGTTGACCCGTCTTGGGGCATAACGACGTGAACTCGGGACAATCGAGCGTCACCACATATTCGTTCTCGGGGTGCTTGTTCTCGAAGGTCTCAAGCACGTCGGGACGGTAGTCGAACTCATATTGCGTGCCCTGGTTGCCCAGCAGCGTCACGCCTTCCAGTTCTTGTTCGGTTCTAGACATAATTTCTATCAGTTTTTGTATTCTTGTCTGCAAAGGTAGCAAAAAAACAGCATGTGCCCACCATCAATGGCTCGCAATCATTGATTCAGCAACACATCCAGGGCAAAACGGGCCGCAATGTCCCCTTGTGGCTTCATGCCGTCAAGACTGAGCAAAGCGGCACTCCTGACAACAGGGTCAACATCATCGCTGCAGTTGGTGAGCAAGTGGCGGCTATAGGCCACAGTGAACTCGGGGTGACCCTGAAAAGTGATTACCTGATGTCCTATCCTGAAGGACTCATTCTCGCAGAAATCGCTGGTGGCACACAACTCGGCATCTTGCGGCAATGCCACCACTTGGTCATGGTGACTGTAGAACAGTCGCATCTCCTGTCCAGGAAAATAAGTCTTCATGTCGCGGTCTATCACACGAGAAGCACGCACCCCGACACCGAATCCGCCAGCGAATTGCCTCACCGCGCCACCCAGCGCCCTCGCAATCGCCTGATGCCCGAAACAGACACCCATCAAACGAGCGCCACGCACATAGGCTTTTTCAATCCATTGCAGCAGGGCGACAATCCAGGGTTTGTCATCATAGGCAGCGTCAAGGCTGCCCGGCACCAGGTAAATCTCATCGGCATTGATGACCGAAGGCAATTCGCCTTGCCATGTCTGGAACACACGATAATTGACCTGCTCACCGATGCCGACAAACAAGTCCATGAACAATGACTCGTAGTTGGGAATGAAATCAGGGAGACGCCCTGGAAAGGTGTCACACAACAGGATGTTGACCCGGGTCATAACTCGTCAAGTTCCTCGCCTGTGCGTTCCATGATGCTGGCGGCAAGGCCGTCGGCCGTCTGGACGATGGTCACCAGCGGATAGAGCTTGCGGGCAGCGTCATAGTTGCGCACGTCCTCATAGCTGTTCTGGTTCACGCCCCATGCACCCATGTGCCAGCGTATGGCGAGCATCTCATCATCATTGAGCATCAACCCACTGCACAACAGCAGGGCCAATGACTTCTCGCCATGCCCCATGGGAAAGCCTTTGTAGGTGATTTTGTAACCCTCGGCATCTTCCCAAATGCCCAGCGCGTTCTTGCGCTTCTTGACCGTGCGTTTATAGATATCGCACTTGCACACGTCATGCAGCAAGCTGGCCAAAATGATGCTCTCGCGCTTTACTTCATGTTCCAAGCTCGGCTCAACCGTTTTCATTGCTTCCCACACGGCCAGTGCAGCCTGGCAGGTGTTGAGGGAATGACGTGCCAGTCCGCCCTCGACATTCAAGTGGTGTCCGGCCGAGGCGGGAGCGGTAAAAAAGCCCCACTCCTCGAGGTCACCTATCACATCCTCGATGCCGTCACGCCCAGTCGAACGCAGCAGCTCGAGTATCTCTTCCTTACAATTCTTATCGCTGGTTTTCATTATTTAGTTTTTTAGTTTTTAGTCCCTAGTTGTCGTGCACGCGCGGATGAAACGGACGAAACGAATGGAACAGACAGAGCAGATGCCAACTGTTCACTATTAACTGTTAACGCTTTGTCGGTTTGTAGCCGTGTTCGCGGCGGTACTTGCGCACGTCGCGGAACAGGTCGGTGGCATACACGAAATTGTTCAAATCGTCATTGTCCACGTCATAGATCTGGTCCTTGTTACCGATCCAACCCACATGGCCCTTGTTGATGAACACGATGTTCTCGCCGATGCCCATTACCGAGTTCATGTCGTGAGTGTTGATGATGGTGGTAATGCCGAACTCATGGGTGATGTCACTCAAGAGCTCGTCGATGACAATCGAAGTCTTGGGGTCAAGGCCCGAGTTAGGTTCATCGCAGAAGAGGTACTTGGGATTCAAGGCGATGGCACGGGCTATGGCGCATCGTTTTTGCATACCGCCCGACAACTCACTGGGGAACTTGTTCTCGCTGCCGGTGAGGTTCACACGGTCGATGCAGAACTGGGCACGGTCGCGCATCTCACTGTTAGACATGCCACCGAACATCACCAGCGGAAACATCACATTGCCCATCACAGTCTCACTGTCGAACAGTGCCGACCCCTGGAAGAGCATGCCGATCTCCTTGCGCAATTCCTTGCGCTGCTTGCGGCTCATCTTGGTGATGTCGCGCCCGTCATAGAGGATTTCGCCCTCATCGGGGTCAAACAAGCCCACAATGTTCTTGACAAGCACCGTCTTGCCCGAGCCCGACTGGCCGATGATGAGGTTGGTCTTGCCGTCATAGAGCTTGCAACTCACGTCAAACAGCACCTGTCGCACGCCACCGTCTTCCTTGAAGGATTTGGATATATGCTTAACTTCAATCATGCCTTTTACAGTAATAAGAGGGTTAAAATGACGTCAGCCACCAGAATCATGATGTTGCTCATCACCACGGTGTCGGTACTAGCCTGGCCCACCTCAACCGAGCCGCCCTTGACCGTATAGCCATAGTAGCAGGCAATGGTGGACATGAGGAAAGCGAACACCAGAGACTTGATGAGTGCAAACCACACATACCACTCGATAAAGAGCGATTGTATACCGAAGATAAATGTGTCTGGCTCCACTATGCCTGTGATGATGCAGATGAGCCAGCCGCCAAACAGACTCGTCGCCATGCAAATGACCACCAGGAACGGCAGGATGGAAATAAGAGCCAAAATCTTGGGCGCAGCCAGGAAATTGGCGCTGTTGATGCCCATGATGTCGAGGGCGTCAATCTGCTCGGTGGCACGCATGGTGCCAATCTCGCTGGCGATATTCGAGCCGATTTTACCCGAGAGAATCAGGCACAAAATCGTGGACGAGAATTCCAACAAGATAATCTCGCGCGTGGTCAAACCCACCGTGTAACGCGGCAGCAACGGGTTGGAGATGTTAAGCTTGATGAGAATCGTGCACAACGAGCCGATGAACAGTGACACGATAATAATCAGCGGTATTGAGTCAATACCCAGTTTATAGATTTCGTTGAAATAACGCTTGAAGAACACTTTCCACTTGTCAGGGATGGCGATGACACGCCACATGAACATGCAGTAATCTCCAAACTTATCGAGCATTTTTGTCAACAACATATCGTTATTCGTCTAAGATTCTACCCGCAAAGATAGGAAAAACTTTTCACATTCAAGCCATTTCAAGCTCACAACAGGCTGCTCTCGTCAATGAGATTGTTGAGCATGGCATAAACGGTAAGGCCCGCGACGCTCTTGATGCCTGTCTTGTGGGTGATGTTCTTGCGGTGTGAGATGACGGTGTGGACACTCACATTGAGGGCGTCGGCAATCTCCTTGTTGGTCTTGCCTTGAGCCAGCTGCACCAGCACAGCGGTCTCGCGCTTGGTCAGCTCGTAGCTGCCCGTGCTGGAATCGACCTCACTGGGCAACGCCTGCGACAGCGTCTCAATGACTTGGGCTCGGCTGTCACGAATGTCGATCACGGCATCATACTGCTTGAGCACATCGCGTTCAACATACTGATAGACCAGTGCCACCACTGCCAAGGAATTGTCGGCCCGCAAGCGCGACAAGTTGTTCACCAGGGTGGGATTGATGAGCAAAACATCGGGGCGTGCTGCCAACACACGCTCCTCCACTCGCTCGGCACTCATCTCCGGCTCAAGGACCTTGAAGCGAATCTGCTCCTCAAGAATGGCCTTGAGGCCCTCGATGATGACCTCGGAGGGTTCAACTATTAACAGTCTCTTTTTCATGACAAGATAGCGTGTTCAAGGTGTTGAACCAGGGGCACCATGATTTTCTCCTCAATGAAGGTGTGCTTCTTGAGGTCTTCCCTCAGTCGCAGGATATCATAGACCACGTCCATCACGTTATCGTCATCGACCTGTGGCGGCAGATACTTGAAGACAATGTTCAAGAGGTCATCGAGTTTACCCTCAATGTCGCTGTGGGTGGCGATAAACTTGTCGATACTGTAAGTCGTGTCACGCTCGCCGCTCATCAGGGCACGGATGTGGGGAAAGACGTCACGTTCCTCGTGAGCGAAATGATCTTCGACCTCGGCCTTGTATTCCTGAAAAAAACTGATGAAAACCTGTCCGATGCGACCGCTCAAATTTTGGGCGATGGCATCCAGGTGGCGCTCAATGTGCGGCAAGCGTTTGTCAACATAATACCTATGGGATTTCTCCAGATAAGGCACCAGCCTTGTCATATCAGTTCCCAGTATCGCTGCCGTGGAGGGCACATAATTGTTGAAGGTGTACACATTGCAGATGAGCAGGAAGAAATCGGTATTCACCCCGCTCGCCTCGCACACGTCATCAATCGAGCGGTCACCGAAACCCAACGAGATGCCCAGCCTGTTCAACAGGGTAAGCAATGACGGGTGGGCGGTGATGAGGTCGCTCAATCGTGTGTCACCCGAGAAAAGTCGTGATTTGATATCTTTCATATTAATATGATGGTTAGTAGTTAGCGATTTGTTGCCCGAGAAATGGGTGCGCAGCTGTCAAAAATGAGGAAGCGACTGATATCCCATGCCTCGCGCTGGTGACGCGTTAGACTGGTGCTGTCACCCAGAACCGACATGTTGCGTGGTTGGATGGCCCCACTCACTGGATAACGCAAGATGCTGTAGCCCAGTCCTTTCCATGGATAGGCATTGGCACCCATCACATCTAATAAAGTGGGATACACATCCACCTGGCCGATGACAGGCTCATAGTGCAAGGTGGTGTCACAACCCGCAATAATCAAGGGAATGCCCCAGTCATCGGGTTCCCACTCATAGTCCGTCTTTCCCTTGACACGGTTGAGATAGACCTGGGTGTGGTCGCTCACAATGGCCACCACTGTGTTCTCGTCCAAATGAAGCCGTTTCAATTCATCCAGGAAAGCGCCGATGCAACTGTCGGTGATATTGACACAATTGAGATATCCTCGAGCCTCGGCGGTGAGGGTGTCACTTTGCATGATCCACGATGTGGGCATCGTCCGGTTGGTGTAGGGCGCATGCATCGTCATTGTGACCATCTCCAAGAAGAATGGCTGCTGCAGTTTCGGCAGCAGTGTGGAGGCAAAATGCGTGAGCGCCGCATCATCGACATTGTCATGTTGTTGCAACAGGCCGGCCTTAATGAGATCATCGCGCGTGTACAGTGTTTCAAACCCATAGGTGCGTGCAGTCATCGTCTGATTCCAATTCACTCCTGGGGTGCAGATGATCTCGCGGCAATCATATCCCTCTAACGCCGCAGCCAACGTAGGATAAGGCCCGTTTCCCCAATTGACGGCAACAACACCGTCACGCAAAGGCAACAATCCGGTGTTGTAGATAAAATGCGCATCACTGGAATGTCCGTGGCTGGTCTGGAACAACACATGAGGCGCATAGATGACACCATCACCCTTGACCAGACTTTTCAGCACAGGTGTCACCTCACGACCGTCAACCTTCATGACGATGGGCCAAGTGTGCAATGACTCCACAATGAAGAGCACCAGATTGCGGTTAGCAACGCTCGAAAAACGGTTATCGGTATATTGCGGACATTCCTGATCAAGAAAGCGAATGACCTGCTCTCGTTGTTCATCACTCACCTTTTCACTGAGAAACAACGTGTTATACAATGAAATCGCCCCATAGGGCAACAACCCGTTTTGGGCAAAATATTCCCGATTGCTGAAATTGTAGAAAAAGCGCTTTTCGTAGCATTCAGTGCCATCTAAATATCCGACACAGCCCGTCACCGTGGCTGCCAGCAAGGTGTACAAGAATTTCTTGGCACTCGGTTTGTTGTCATCTGTTCGCTTGGAAAGCACACACATTGCAAGCAAAGCAAGATATGGGATAATGATGCACAAGTCCTGCCAACGCAACAAGGCCATCGTGCTGGCCAACAGTGTGTTATTGACGTTTTCAGTCAGGGTTAAACTCTGCCACGGCATCAGGTCCTCATAGGCTCGGCAATAGCACATCTGCATGATGCACCACAGGGTGAGCAACGTCATGGGAACCCATACCAGCCAGCGCCACCGACGACGCAGCAGCCAGTAAGGCGAAAGCAACAAGAGCGCATTAGCCAATGAAACGGCAATCACATGCCACTCGCGAAACACACGCCCGATTCCGCCCAACTGCGTGTCCAGGGCGACGACATAGCACTGCCACGCGACCACCGCAACACTCAGCACGAAGAAAGCCAAGCCATAGCGACTGATATGTGCACTGCCTTTCTTCATTTCACATCACACTTTTTTCACAATGTGTGAGACAACACCCCAAATCTGGAAACTGCTCTCCTCGGGAACCTTCAGTTCAGGGAATGTTGCATTGGCTGGCGTCAAGTAAACACCATCATCGCGGATGCTGATGCGCTTGACCGTGAAATCGCCGTCGATAAAGCACACAGCGATTGACCCGTCATGCGGCGTGAGCGAGCGGTCAATGATGATCAAGTCTCCCTCGTTGATTCCCGCGTCCACCATCGAATTGCCTATCACACGAGCGCAAAACGTGGCAGCAGGATTACTGATGAGCGCACGGTTCAGGTCAATGGTGTCGGCATACTCGCCTTGCGCCGGACTGGGAAAACCAGCCTGGACACGGCCCTCAAAGAACTGCAATCCAACAGTTTTCTCGTCAGGCTTGACCTGTGATATTTTAATTTCTTCTTGCATGGTTCAGACTTTCACAATCAGACCGTCATAGGCCAGTTCCACACCTTGCGGCAGCAGTTTCGGCGACTCTGCATGCAGCCCGATTCGGTCGCTCATGTGTATCAGATAGGCTTTACCTGGCTTGATGCGTTCAATAGCCTTTAATGTCTCACCAAGGCACATGTGTGACAAGTGTTCCTGCCCCACCCTCAAGGAATTAATCACCAGCAAGGGGATTCCTTTGAGGCTGTCAAGCACCTTGTCGTCTATTGTCTTGGCATCGGTGATATAGGCAAGCGGCCCGATGCGGAAACCCACGATGGGCAGTTTATAGTGCATCACAGGAATCGGCTCGACACGCACACCAGCCACGAGAAACGGCCCATCACCGATCACATGTTCCTCAAAGCGAGGCACACCAGGATAAGGGTGCTCCGAGAAGCAATACGGGATGCGGTCATGCAGATTGCGCAACACATCTGAACGGGCATACAGCGGCATGGGTCTTTCGAAACAGTAGGCGCGCAAGTCATCCAAGCCAGCAACATGGTCAAAATGGATGTGGGTGATGAGCACTGCGTCAAGATTATCATCGCTGGCACGCAACATCTGTGTGCGAAAATCCGGGCCACAATCAATGAGCAAGCGTGCTCCCTGATAGCGCACGATGGCCGAGCAGCGCAACCGCTTGTCGCGAGGGTCGTCACTCAAGCACACCGGGCAATGACATCGCAACATGGGCACGCCAGTTGAGGTTCCCGTTCCCAAAAACTCTATTTCAAGCGTTGTCGGTTCCATTATCTCCTGAACTGATTAAGCAAGCCGTCCACAAAAAACAAATATGAACCACCGTCATAGTACCAGTACTCACGCAATCCAGCCTGGTCAGGGTTGGTGCTGATGCGATTGGGACTACCCAACGACAGCCGGCACTCCTCCTTAGTCATGCCCTCGGCCACCTCACCTCGCGTGATACGCAGCCAAGTAGCATCGGTGATGGCCGGATAGAACAAATGGGGGTCGGATGCGATGAACATGGCGTCAAAGTCACGCCCCCGCATCACCGAATTATTATCGCTCATCCAGACCATCGCACGCTCACCGCTATCGACAGTAGTGAACATCAACCGCAAGGGCATCACCGCATTACCAGGCAACACGCTGTCAACATGTATCTTGATGAAGTGGCGACCGTCCATCATCTGTTCAGTCTGACGGTCATACCAGATGGGGGTGCGGATGTAATACTCCTTTCCCACGACTTGACGAGCGATATGTTCCACCATGTCCATGTCTACAAGCATGGGAATACTGAAACCGGGACGAAACTCATCGATGGTTTTTCCGGTGCGATAGACATAAGTCTTTTCGTCGGCCACATCTTTGAATTGCAAGTTGACTGTCTGTCGATTGTCATACAACCCGCCAGTATCATAGCCCGTGAAAGCAAGCACATGAGCGGCCAACTTGACCGAGTCAATATCAAAGTCTCCGCTGCGGGCAAACAACTGCCTCACCTGATTGTCGGCGACCCAAAAACGCTTACCTTGCCGCCAAGCGGGCACCGAGTCGACATAGGCTGAAAGCGTCACCGGTTGCTGATGGGCGTCGGTCTGTTCAATGACACGGCGCACATCCTTGTCGGTCACATGCTCGGTCACCTCAATGCCGGTGCCGCAAGCCACTGTCGCGACACACAATGCCAACCCCACCGCCAACTGGCAGAAGGGTTGCTGCACATTGCGCCATAGATGACTACAGGTCAGGCACATGAGGTATGATTCAGTTATAGCTCCAAGAAGATTACTCCTTAGAGGCGCCTTTCTTCATTTCGCCCTCAGCCTCAAGCATTTTATTAGCAGCAGCCGTCAAGGCGTCCATATCGATGTCTCCATCCATGGCTTGTTGCTGCACTTGCTTCATGACCTCTTCTTTCTTGGCACCATTCTTCACCTTCAATGCCGAAATGTAAGGTACATTGCGCTTTTTTGATTCTTTCAAGGCTTCCTTGAAGTCGGCAATAGCAGCCGTGTCACCACTGGCGGCAATGGCAGCCTCTTCTTCACTGATGCTCTTGTCCAATGCCAGCACTGCCTGCTCGTCTTGTTTGTCGCACAATTCATTGAGCTGGCGAGCCATTTCAGCACCCTTTGCCTTATAATCAGTTTCTCCTTGGCAACTTGTCAATGCCAGTGCTGCAACAACAGCTATCGTCAACAAAAGTTTCTTCATAATTGTCCTGTTAGTATTTATAATTGATGTTTTTGTTCTTTATTATTCTTTGAGCAGAGCATCGAGTGCATCCATGTCGAGGAACCTCATTTCACTACTGTCATACTCAAGTATCTCTTGTTCACTCAATCGGTCAAGCATGGAGACCAGTGTGGTGCGTTGGGTTCCCAGTAGTGAACACAGGTCCTTTTGCTTGAATTTCAAGACGACATCAGTAGCCCCCGGGGCCACCAATACGTTCATCAGCATCGCCAACCGTTCTTCCAACGACCCGTCTCTTGCCGCGAGAGCCATTGCGATCCCTCGTTGGCTTCCCGAACTCAAGAAATTCAAGATGTTAAACAGGAAGACCTTGTCGGTATTGATCATCTTGATGTAATCCCCCTTGAGCAACTGCAGGATACCACAGCCTCCCTCGGCAAAAGCCGAAAACGGATAGGTAGTATCGCGACCGAACAGGTAGTCAGGTGCCAGGACATTTGGCGTTGCCAAAATCTGTTCCAGAGACACCTTGAGCCTTGATGAACTCGTCTCCAGTCTCACCTTTCCCGACACGATAAACCTGATGTGTGTGCAAGGATCTCCAGCAGCGACGATTTGCTCGCCACTGCGATACTTGAGGAAATGAAACGGCAATTTCTCGACAAGTTCAGTGATCTTCTCGGTGCTCACACCCTGAAAGAGCGGCAACTGCATCAACTGTTGGTACATGCTGTTCATGAGCGCATCACTGCTATTTGGCCAGGCGTTCTATCATCTGTTCAACAGTGAGGGTAACCTGCTCGCCGCTGGCCATGTCCTTGAGTGCGATGGTGCCGTTCTGAACTTCGTCAGCACCGACGATAGCCACAAAGGGAATCTGACGGTCGTTGGCATAGTTCATCTGCTTTTTCATCTTTGCACTGTCAGGATACAGCTCTGCGCTAACGCCAGCGCGACGCAATGCCATGATGTGACTCAGGGATGCCACAGCCTCCTGTTCGCCAAAATTGACGAACATCACCCTTGCCGTCGCCATGGTGTCGGCAGGATACAAATCGAGAGCGTTGAGCACGTCGTAGATGCGGTCGGCACCGAAGCTGATGCCCACGCCCGACAATCCCGGCATGCCGAACACACCCGTCAGGTTGTCATAGCGTCCACCGCCAGTGATGCTGCCGATGGCTACATCCAGAGCTTTGACCTCGAGAATGGTGCCAGTGTAATAATTCAGGCCACGGGCCAACGACACATCCAGTTCAACGCGAGCACGGGTGCCCAGCGCTGCCACATGGTCAAGGACATAGCGCATCTCCTCGATGCCCTTCATGCCCACTTCGCTGCTGGCCAACATGCCCGATAATGCTGTGAGACGTTCCTCGTTGGTGCCGTCAAGCGCCAGCAACGGCTGCAGCGTGGCTATCGCCTCGTCGGTCAGGCCTTTCTCTTTAAGCTCGGTGTTGACATTGTCGATGCCTATTTTATCTAACTTGTCGATTGCGACCGTGATGTCAATGATTTTGTCAGCGGCACCGATGATTTCGGCAATGCCGCTCAAAATCTTGCGGTTGTTCAGCTTGATGGCGACATTGATGTTGAAACGGTTGAACACCTCATCGATCATCGTCACCAGTTCCACCTCGTTCAACAGCGAGTCGCTGCCCACGATATCGGCGTCACACTGATAGAACTCACGATAACGCCCCTTCTGTGGTAACGCTTGAACGGCATCTGCAGGTCGTTGCGGTGCTGCACGACGTAGCGTGCGAAGGGCACAGTCAAGTCATAACGCAGTCCCTTCTCACTGATCTTGGTTGTCAAGTGCAACGAGTCATGAGCCGTGAGCAGGTCATCGGGCGCATCCTTAAGGTAGTCACCGCTGTTGAGAATCTTGAACAACAGTTTGTCGCCCTCCTCGCCATACTTGCCCATCAGTGTAGACAGGTTCTCGATAGCGGGAGTCTCAATCTGCTGGAAACCATAAAGCAGGAACACGTCCTTAATGGTGTTGAAGATATAATTGCGACGCGCCATCTCGATGGGCGAGAAGTCGCGTGTCCCTTTAGGGATTGAAGGTTTTTGTGCCATTATCTGATATTGATCTGTTTTTGTTTTCTTTATCTGCGACGGCCACCCAAGAACATTACCGCATAGTATAATAATGTGGCCAGCGAGCCCAAAGCAGCCACCACATAGGTGTAGGCGGCAGCCTTCAAGGCATCCTTGGCATAATCCAATTGCTGACCGCTGGCAATTCCAGAGCCTTCGAGCCACTTGACGGCACGGCGGCTTGCGTCAATCTCAACGGGCAAGGTGACGAAGCTGAACAGCACTGTCAGCGCGAACATGGCGAGTGCGATGTAGAGCGGAAGTGCTGTGAACTCATACACCAAGACGCCTGCCAGCAACAGCCATTGCACCGTATTGGAAGCGAACGAAACGATGGGGACCATCTTGGTGCGCAGTTGCAGCATGCTGTAACCCACCTTGTGCTGCACAGCGTGGCCACACTCATGTGCAGCGACAGCCGCAGCGGCAATGCTGTTGGTGGCATAGACCGGTTCACTCAGGTTCACCGTCTTGTTGGCAGGATTGAAATGGTCGGTCAACTGGCCGCTCACGCTAGTCACTTGCACGTCGCCACAACCATTCTGCTGAAGC
>CACZVR010000006.1:0-43160 GCA_902784675.1 uncultured Bacteroidales bacterium
AAGGTCTGGTCCTCCTGGCGCTTCCAGTGAAAGCTCACACCGATGGTCACACCCTTGAGTGTGAACGAAGCATTCTCGGCATCGACAGGTTCAAACAGCAGTTCGTCATATCGGTTGCCGCACCACTCCACCATGCCATCGACACAGCGGGCTTGATGCTCGCCGTTGCACACGGTGCCATTCACACGGTAGTCTCCATTGAGCGCGAAAGTGATCGTCGGCTCATTCATGATGCCCACACGCACTTGCGGTATCTGTTTCTCGTCCATATTATTCTGTTACAAATTGTTTAATCCATCATAGAAAAATAGTCGCTAATTTCCCCATGGGTTGGTGAAATTGTTGATGACCAGAGTGAGGTCATTGCGGCTCAAGCATAGTTCATTGTAGAGTGCCTGTACCATTTCGGGGGTGAGGCTGTCAAAATCCTTGCGCTCGGGGACGGCCCAGAGGCCACCCAAGTCAACCGAAGCCGGGCTGAGCAGCAATTTGCCTTCGCCCTCGCCATAACATGCCGGGCGGTGCTTGCGACGGGGGAAAATGACCAGATGCCACAGACGGTCGGTCTTATCCCACCAACACAACACGTTGACCATGGGTTCGTCGGCACCCTCGGGGACCGGCAGCAAATCCAACAGCCGCAGTGCATATCGCTCGGCAGCCCGCTGGGTAGAAGTCTCTATCGTGAAGAGGCTGCGCCCCAACATGTCCACATAGCCGATGAACCCTTCGTCGCCATCGGCCAGCAGATGGGTCGTGGCATGTGCCATCTCGTCACACAACGGCATCTCACCCTTGGCTCCCGCCTGGAAATGCATGTGATCGGGGGCCGAGGCACCGCATTGCGGTCCGTTGTAGAAGATGACAAAATCGGGCAGTCCTTTGGCTAAGAGCAACATATCTCCCACCCTGCCGGCAAGGCGCTGCGGCAGGTGACGCAGGTCGGCTATTGTGAGGTGACGCTTGAAGATTGGATAGGGATTCACTTGAATTTTGTAGTGGTCACCCCACAGCACGGCCTTTTGCTTAGCGGGTTGGTTCTCGGTACACAGGAAACACTTGCGTCGCGCCAGCGAGCGAGTGTCAATCTTGGCAGCCGACGAACGGCGCCGCTCGGGATTGAACTGCAACGTGATGGTTGACTCACCCAGTTGCAACGAGCGCGTGAGGGCACTGGCGAGCGCCGCATAGTTACGTCTCGTCTCATCCCAGTCGCGCAGTTGCCTGGCGAAAAGTCTATCTATCACCTTGCTGTAGTCCATTTTAGGTGTTAGGTGTTAGGCGTTAGGTTTTAGGCGTTACATCTAATGCCTAATGACTAAAGCCTAATGCCTTATTTTTTATTCAGGGCAATGCGTGCCTGGAGTTCCCAGGTGCGAATGCGGTCCTTGTAGAGGTTGTTGCGATTCATCTTCTCGACGTCGAGCGCGGCATCACTGTTGTCGTCCCAACGACGGCACAAATAGACGGGCGTAAAGACGCGACCAATCTGATAGGTGCGTGAGATGTTCAGGCCCAGAGCATAGTCCTCACCGAACGAAGTGTTGGGAATCTTCACATCACGCAGCACAGGCGTGTAGAAGGCACGCGGAGCGCCCAAGCCGTTGATGCGCAGGGCGTTGTTGCGACCGTTCTCGGGGGTCCACTCCTTGTGGTCGATGATGCCGGGAGGAATGGGATTGAGATGGATGTCGGTAATCTCATAGGTACCCACCACCATGGCTACGTTCTGCTCATAGAAGGCGTTGACCATCGTCTGCAATGTGTGTTCGTCCTTGTACATGTCATCGCTATCGAGCTGCACAATGAACTTGCCGACGTTTTGACGATGAGCGGCAAGGTTCCAATAACCACCGATGCCCATGTCATAGTAGTCGGCGATGATGTGGATGAGTCGCGGATCGTTGTACTCGGCGATGGCCTCACGGGTGCCGTCGGTGGAGAAGTTGTCCACCACCATCAGGTTGAACTTGAAGTCGCACTGTTGCTTGAGCACCGAGTCGATGGCGTCGCGGATGGTGCGAATGCGGTTGCGCACGGGAATCATCACCGTTGCCTCGACCTCGAAGTCGCCCTGGTCAAACTCGATGTGACGGAAGTTGGGCACCTCCTTGCCATCGACGATGCGCGTGGGGGCCAAGTAACCGCCCACCTCCTTGAGGTGCTCGGTGCAAGCCTGCTCCATCTCGATCTGGCGTCCACGGTTGCGCGGATCCACATAGTCGAAGACTTTCTCACCGCTCTTGCGGGTGTCCAGTTCAACGTCACTGTAGAGGAACTCGTTGATGTGGGTGATGGCAGCGAACTGTGAAAGTTTGAGGCGCAAGTCATAAAGGCCAGCAAACTCATAGTCGGCTTTCATCGCCGCTGCAGCCTTCTTGTAGCACTGGGCGCAGAAGAACAGCACCGAGCCGAAATCAAAGTCGTCACGCAAACTGCCCATCTGATAGTCGATGACGGGGGCCTTGTCGGCACCTTTCTCGGTCACATTGTAGTGGTCGGCATAGAGCATGCCCGACTGGGTGTCGTCACCCAATTTGGCAAAACGCTCGATGGCAAAGGGAGCCATCTTGAGGGTGTCGAACTTGGTGTAGAGCAACACATAGTCGGCATCGGCACGCTCGGCGATGGCGCGCATGGTTGCGCTGGATGTGAGGCCCTTGACGGGCAACAGTTCGCAGCCCTCGACAGCGATGGCGCCTTCCTCGGTGGCAAGGAGGTAGATTTTGTTCACCAGTTCCTGTTCACGCAGATTCTGGATGGTTTGCGCGGCCTGCTCGGCATTGGCAAACGGGATAAAGCAATTGATTCTTCCCATGATTTCTTATTTATATTAATGTTAATTATTTTTCTTTATGACAGGGCCTTAAGGGCTTTAAGGACTTTAAGGTCATTAAGGTCGTTAAGGAGTGTTGGTTTTTTAGCGATTGAGATATTCCATGATGCGGGTCATGAGGCTGGTGCGCTCCTGAACGGTGGTCACCGTCTCGAGCGGGAAGCCCATCACAACCGTGCGGTAAGTGTCGCGGTCACTTGCGATGGCTGCTGGCAGACCGTTCTCGCCGTAACGCAACCAGGTGAAGCCACGGTCGTCGCTGGCACGGATGGCGTCGGGCGACTCGACAGCATATTGCTTGTCATTCAACGTGTTCACGAATGTCCATTCGCCAGGAGATGACAGGTTATTGGACTGACTGTCAACAGCTGTGACTGTGCCATCGAGCGAAGCACGGCCTTGCAAACCCTCAAAGCCGAGTACATCCTTGACAAAGGACTTACCCGCCTCGTCGGTGTTGCCAGCGGCATTGTCCCACAGGTCGCTGCCCACATAGGCACCCGAGAGCATGACACTGCCGCCACGGCCTGTGAAACGACGCAGGGCATCCTTCAGTCCTGCGGTATAAATCTTAAAGCGCGAAGGCTTGAGGCCGCTGCCGGTGGGAATCTCCTTCTGCTTACCCAAGATGAGGTCCAACAGGCTGAAACCGTCGGTATCATAATTATCTTCCAAGGCCTGCTGGCTGCACGACACAAAGGAGTAGCCCGCATTCATCAACGCCTCGCCATGCACCGCCGGGTAGTCGAAGGTGTTACCCGCCACATTCATGGTCTCGTGGTCGCTGCGACTGCTGCCGAAGCCAGGCGCATCATCGTCTTTCCACTCTAGGGAACGACGGAACTCATACTGCGAGCCCAGGTAATTGATCTGTTGGATGTAAGGCACGCCGTGGTCCTTGTTGTCGTCAAAGCCAGCACGGTCGGGGCCATCAAACCAGTCGGGGGCACTCACACGGGTGAAGCCGTTCACCACCAGCACATCACCCTGGCTGCCCGCCGCCTCGCCCAGACTCAGCGTCTCGCTGGGGAAACTGCGTCCGCCATCGTTCATGGCGATGAGGCGGTAGGAGTGGATCTCGTGGTCATTGATGCGCACGCTGTACTGCGGTCCACGCGTGGTGGCGATTTCCTTGAAGGCACCGTCCAAACCCACACGCTCACACACGATGTAGCTTGTGGGATCGGCATTGTCACTCAACTCGTCATGGGTGGGATCCCACGTGAGCAAGTAATGATGCTTGTCGGTCTTGTTGATGGCAAAATTGTTGACCGGCAACGGCTGCACCACATAGGAGCGGTGGTCGCGCTGGGCGATGAACTTGAGCATACCTTTATAGATAGCACGGCTCACATCGAAGCGGAACATCGGGTCAAGGCCGTATTTCATATCGGCGAAATTCTGGTGCGAGAGCAACTCCATGAGCACCGCGGGCACCTCGGGCACACGAGCCTCGTAGTAGCTCTTGTCCCACATGCCACGGCGCGTCCAGTTGGGTTCCCACTTGGCACGGATGTCCTTGACAATCTCGGTCGAGAGCAGGTTGCAATAGCGACGCGAGAGTTCGCGCGGTGTGCCGTTGGCATACTTGCCGAATTTCTTGCCACCACTGTTGGTGCAGTAGATCAACAAGGTGCCGACAATCTCGTTGTCGGGCGTGGTGCCGGCATCGGTGTGCAGGCAGAAGGAAATGTCTACCGGCACATTCAAGCCGCCACGATCGGGCAGCACATCGCTGCCACCGGCCAGGTAGTTCACCCACTCGCCACGGCTGCGGTAGTCGTCGGTGTAGTCGTTGATGCCATGGGAGGTCGAATAGACGCTGTCGGGGAAACCAGCCCATTGCAGGTAGTAGCGTGAACCAAGGTGGAACCAAGGATGCTCGCCACTGCCGATGTAGCTGTATTCAATGCCTTCTTTTCCCAAATATTTCTCATTTTCCTGCTCAGCAGCGATGAGGCGATTCTCCTCGGTGGGCAGAGCCACACGACGGGCGATGTTGCCCTTGCCGCCACCCACCTTGATGGCATCGGCAGTAATGACAGCGTCCTTGTCGTCGCTGAGGTTAGACACTTCGACCACAGCCTTGTTCAAGCCCTTGGCCAACGGGAACATGCCCAGAAATACCCACACGCCTCCTGCCATCGTCTGGTCGACGCGGAACTGGCGAGTCCCGCTCAAGCTGTTGACCGTGTAGGCCACGTCGCGGGCACTGTTGGGCAATGACTTGTAAGAGATATAAACGGCAAACTCGCCGGCCTCGGGCATATCCACGTCCCATGAAGCGGTCGAGAGTTTCTTCTTGTCCTTCTCGGCTTTGACCATGCGGTAAGAGCCCTCGGTGAAAGGATTCTCAAAGTCCTTGTATTGCTGACGCAAGTAGGCGAAACCGTTTTCGGTGCCGTCTTGCCATCGTTGCTTGCCGTTGTGCTCGTTGTAGCCCTGCTGCGCCTCGCCGCCGTCGTTATCAACCACAGCACCGAAGTTGTGGGTGTCGCGCTCGCGGGCATTCCACACATAGGCGCCCGCGTTCTCCAACATGGGGATGAGGAACGGCAGTACATAGCTGTGGGTGTACATGTCCTCGACCGTCTGCATCAGGCGGGCGCGCTGCCACTCCCAGCGGTTGAGCTTGGGCTCGAAATACCAGCCATGGCTGGGCCACATCGCCACGATGTTGCCGTCCAGACCGTGCTTGTAATGACGGTTGGCGTCCATCTCGCTGATGAAGGGGTCGTGACTGCGCTTGTAGGCCGGTTCATAGTCGGCAAAGTACTTGTTGATGTCATTGCCCACGATGGTGATGAACACGGGACAGTCATTGAAATCACGACCCAGCGCTTCGCGGATCTCGTCGCGCATCTGCTCTACCCCAGCCTGGGTAAACGGCACGTCACCGAAGTTCTCGCTCACGTCCACCTTGAGGGTGTCATTCTCCAGCGTCAAAGAACGCAACTTCAACTGGCCCACACCCATGTGCTCGGGCAGTTTGCTGGCAATAACCTGTTGCACGGCATCCTGCTGCTCCTGGGTAAAATCCTGGGCCTGCAGATTCAAGACCACTGTCATACAGAAGGCCACACTCAGCAATACTCGATACAAATGTTTCATTATCTTCATTCGATTTTAGTCAAAATGTTATGCAACAAAATTACTCAAACCAAACGAAAAACCAAAACCAACCACCCTAAACGGCCCGTTTTACAACATTATTTATATATTAACTACATTTTTTAAGGATTATTTTGCGTGATAACGCAGCCAGCCACTCAGAATGGCCTTTTTATTCAACAGACAGCAATGATAATAGAAAAAGCGTCAGCGCTTGGTGACTTGTTGGGTGCCACGGATGAGGTCACCACCGGGTGTAACGCCTTCGATGAGGATGGTATAGGTCGTGTGAGGGGCATCGTTGCAATAGAAGTCGAAGTGCGCCTTGCCGTCTTGACCCACCTCCACATTGGGGTTCCAGTAAAGCACACGACGGAGGTCATTACCAGGCTCGATGCCACAATCCCCTTGATCATAGCGCGGCATGTAGAATTCGACCGGTTGCTGCGCACCCATCGGGTGTGCAATCTTGATGTATGGACTTGGTTCTTTCCACACCCTGCCACCAGGTTTGCGGCTAAAGTTTACCGTTATTATTCCTCGACGGCCACGTGAAAAATCGATATAATCGACATTCTGCATGCTAATGAAGCCATCGGCAATCGAGACATCAGCCAAGTCATAGCTCGTTCCCGTATTGAACGGCGCGTAGCTGATGCGCTTGAGCTTATCGTTTTTCCAATCGTTGGTGACAAGTGTCAAAGCATCCTGAAAAGTCTCGGTATCAGTGAAATAGTAGTTCTTAATCGGTTCACCATCAATCAAAATATTGACTTTTTCAAAATCAGACACTCCTATCGCACGCAAGGCTCCATCGACCGAAGTAATCCCCAATCTGGAAATGTCATCGGCAGTAAAGTACCTGTTAGCCTCAATCGTGGGTTTGCGCAGACGTCTAGACGCCGACACCACCAGCTCATCAAGCATGACATGCCGCCAGTCGCCTTGGGTAACCAATCGCCAGGACTGCTCATCCTGCACATCGGCAGTCAATCCGTTTGAGGTTGCTGCATCGATCAGGTAATAGGTCTCGGGGGATTGTTCTTGGGCCAATTCCAGATTAGACTGTTTCTTCCCTTTTTCGTTCTCGGCCAGGACGATGCACTCCACATCTTCGGGCACAAGCGGCACGGGGATTGAGAAGCAGCCCAATGAGTCGGTTTCGGCCAAGGTAGCAAATTCCACTTTCGGGATAATCAGGCTAACCACCGCACCAGGCACGGGTTTCTTGCGCCACTCGCTCAGGACGCGCCCAGCCACCACCTGCGACGCCTCGATGGGATATTGCGGTTCGGCGATGAGCCCTTTGAGCACACGGGGGATGTCATAGCGGCGCCACCCCTGGGTGAGCATGAGCATGTCCAGATGCCGGGCACGCTCCCGGACATCGACGCTGTCGCCCTGCTCAAAGTAATATTCCGGAGCGTGAATGTTTCCGCGCAGGTCGCTCTGCAACAACAAGTTAGACCAGATATCACCCTCGCTGGCAACGGCTGCACGGTTATCGAGTACCGTCACGGCACAGTCGCCACCATCGGTTATAGTCGCCAGATTGCCCAGGTCAACACTCACCTTGACTGCCTCACGGTCGCCATAGGCCGGTCGTGCCGTCTTCACTTGCGCAGCCGCCAGACTTTCCTGCCCTGCGAAGAACAGTCGTTCGCTCAAGCAATGCCCATTGTCATCCAGCAACAAGGCCTGCACCACACCTGGCGCAAAGTCGTTTTCATTCATGGTGATGGCATCACCTGATGCCGTGATCAACTGTCCCCGCTGCTGCAGCACCAACACAGCGTCAGCCGTATGGGCACCGGCAGCCTGCACGATGACCTGTCCGTCTGCACCACGGCGCACCTGCACCACGGAGGCTTCGGGCCGCACTTGAGGCAGTTCAAACGTCACATATTCATCGAAGTTGTCACGCCAGCGCGCCGTGTACCGGTCTCCAGCCTGCGGTGTGAACCGCACCACGCCCATGCCATCGTGCTCGGCAAAAAGCGAGGCAACAACCTGTCCTTGCTCATTCACCAACTCGCCTGACGCTTTGACAGTCAGGTTATTGGGGTCATGCATCTTGAAAGTGACGACATTTTCCACGGCAGGCACCAGATAACCGCCCTCGGGATAAAAATCAACCAGCACTTTGCTGCTAGGGGGCAGCGGAACGTACTTGGCATAGCCGTCAATCTCAACGAGCACAAAGGGCTCCTGAGCCTCTTTTCCCTTGAGCGTGAGGCGCGCTTCGCCGTTGCCGCCTCCCAAGGATTTCATATATCCATACTGGTTCAAGTAACCAAAAAACTCGTATTGGCTGGGCCCACCCGACATGTCGGTGTAATGCAGTGTCACCTCGACCTCATCGTCAAAACGCACACAACGGGCGGTCATGTGCTGACGCAACGACATCAAACCGGCAATGTCAACAGGCTGACGATAGAAGTATTCGGCGCCCGAACTCTGCATGAACAAGGTGTAGGCCGTCAACTGGTAACGACCCTCGGGCAAGTCGTCAGAAATGTGCAGATAGCCCTGGAACACACCATTATCGTCCTGATGGATTTTAACGCGTTCGCAAACCGAGTCGGTTGGAGACAGCAGCTCAACATACACGAACTTGCTTGCCGACACAGGCTGATGCGTCGCCGCATCGACCACCCAAGCCCTCAACCTGAGGGTATCGCCAGCAAGATAGGCGCCCCGGTCGGTCATCACATGAATCTTCTCTTGCGGGAACACATAACGCTGATGGTCGAGACGCTCGGCAATGGCTTGAACGTCCTGAGCACGGACGCTCGACACAAAGGCCAAGGCCATGATCATCAATTGTAATAGCCTATTCTTCATAATTTGATTACTATATCATCTTGATATTTGACCAAAATATGTTAAAAAGGTTTAATAGGCTATAACAAAATTACTCTCTTTCACTCATAAACTGGTCTTTCTTCTTTCCTGCATGGTAGCGCGCGATACAGCCAATTCAAGCTTGGTCGCTGTGATAGGCCACGAGGCCCGGCATGGAACTGAGGAGGATTTTGCGCACCGTGGCGCCGAAGTCGTTGGCCACCTCGAGAAGGATCTCGCTGTAGGTAGTAGCAATGGAGCCGACGAAGTTGACCGGATAGTTCTTGTAATCATACTGGCTCACATTGCGCTCAAAAAAGCGCCTGAACTCATGCGCAATCATGTCATGGACATAGGGGCTGTCGAGATGCTCACTCAAGAAGAAGGAATAGGCACGCAGGTTGCGCGTGGCGGCAGGGTTGTTGAGCACTGCATCGAGCACCTCGGCGCGCGTCACCTTGTACTTGTCAAAGAATGCCTCGGTCAGTTCCTTGGGGGCAAGCCCCTTGAGCGCATCGCCCAGGAACACGCGACCCAACGCAGCGCCGCTGCCCTCGTCACCCAAGATGAAGCCCAACGCGGGCACATTCTTCACAATCTGGTTGCCGTCATAGAAACAGGAATTGCTACCAGTTCCCAAGATGCAGGCCAAACCCGGCCCGCGCACCAAGAGTCCGCGCGCAGCACCCAGCAGGTCGCTCATCACCGTCACGGGCGTCTTGAACTGCGCCACCAATGACCCCTCGATGATCTTATTCTTCTCGGGACCCGAACAGCCGGCGCCATAGAAATAGACATGGCTCCAGCGGCGCTTGAAAAACGTGGGCGGCAACTCCAGGCGGATGCTGTGACTGATCTCGCGACGAGTCATGAAAAACGGGTTCAAACCCGAAGTGAACGCGTGTTCCACCTCTTGACCGTTCTCAATCAACGACCATTCGGTTCGCGTCGTGCTGCTCTCAGCAATCAAGATTGTATTTTGACCTTTTATCATCAGCGAAAAGTTAATTTTTGTATTGCTGTGTTAATTTAACAGCAAAAACGGGCATTCATCATATTCCTCGACTACAAAATTATGCAAATTCAATGTGAAATGACACAAAAATTCACACGAATACGCATCATTAAGACCGATTTAACACACATAAACATCTGTTAACTAAAAAATCACCACCCACCACACCAATTGATGTGGCAGGCGGTGAATGCAAGTTACTGCTTTCAGTCAGGCCAAGCCTGACGTTGAGACGTCTGCGGCGCGATGAAAAGCGCCAGCATCATTTAACCGATCTCGATGACACGGTCCATCTTCTTCTCGGGTTCGGGAGCGAGCTTGGGCATCTCGATGGAGAGGACACCGTCTTCGACCTTGGCGCTGATATGCTCCTTGTCCACCTCATCGGGCAGGATATAGGTCTGCTCGTAGTTGGTGTAGGAGAACTCGCGGCGCACATAGTGGAACTTCTCGCCCTCCTTCTCGCTAGACTTGTCCTCATGCTCGGCCTTGTGTTCGATCTTGACAACCAGGTTGCCCTCGTCATTGATGTTGACCTTGCAGAACTCCTTCTTGAGACCCGGAGCGGCAACCTCCATGGTGAAGGCCTTATCGCTCTCCTTGACGTTGACGGCAGGGGCGGTAGCGACGCAGCGCGGCGTCCAGTCCACGTCAAACAAGTCGTTAAATGCGGTGTCTAACCAGTTGTTAGTGCGGTTGTTACGAATTACAGGAAAATACATAATCTTTACCTCCTAATTTTTTATTTTTGTTTATGAGTCTATTAATTGTCTTTTTACTCTCGCACCCGGTCGATGGCCATGGTGTTCACCTCAATTTAAGCAAAACCTGTGCCACGGGGTCAAAGTTTAACCAGCGTTAAAAAACCCAGCCAGCGTGTCAGGTTTTTCACAAAAATTAAACAGAAAACTGACAAAATGTCAGTTTTCTGTTGTTTTCGGTGGGATAGAAGCTATAGATACTATAAAAGCTATCGCATTTAGTTGAGGAGAATCTTTTGGGTTGAGGAGGTGCCGTTGATGTGAACGCGCACGAGATAGACTCCGCGTGCAAGGTCGGCCACATTCAAGCAGTTGCCAGCGGCGGCTTTCACGCATCGGCCGTTCATGTCGATCAGTTCAATGCCCTGCACCCAGGTGTCGGCACTGGCGACAATGTAGTCGCCATCACACTTCACCTTGAGGTTGGCCATCTTAACCTCGTCGATGCCACTAGACTCACCTCTCACCATATCATCCAACTTGAGGGTGCCTGTCTTACCCATCATCTCGCTTCCGCACCGCAGTATCAATTCCTTCAAGAAATAATCATTATCCGGAACGAGATCTTTCAAATTCACCTCAACATACCGCCATCCATGGAAGTCAATCTTGCAAAGCGGAACTATGACGACACCGCTCACTGTGGGCGAAATGAGTTTCATCGAGAGATCATTATAGGACATATCTCCCCACACATGGATACCCAGCTTGTTACCGCGAACGAAAGGCTGTTCCCACTCTTCTTTCTCCAATCCCCAATCAGGAGAATAAGACAAGAAGATCTGCCCGTCCATATTCGCAAATTGGTAGTCGATCACCAAGGCGCCACCCAGCAAGCCTAAATCATATTCACTATTGCAACTGGCATTGCCGTTACTTCCCATGCCCAAGTAGGGATGATCCTCCCAGTAATCAAACCCCTCGACCAACGCCATACCCGGTTTGTCGGCTCCAGCATCGACAGCATGGAAAATGATGTCGCGGGCAGCAGGCAAATGGTTGCCGGCAGTGTCGGCGATGTCAGCGTCGAGGATGAGATGGTAATCTTCGTCCGGAACGAGGTCTCTGACGAGTGGAATGCGCACGAAGCCATAATCGTCCCCCCTCTTGTTGTACTTGATGCTGCGCTTGTTCCAAGGCACCTCTTCGCCGGCACTGTTAAGCACACGCATGCGACGGAACAAATTGTAGGTGTCGAGCAGAGAATCCACACGCAATTCCACGGTGGGGGTCGTGTAGTGGACCGGAGCGTCCTCGTAGGGGAAGACGGCCAGCTCGGTGAGGTGATTGCGTGCCTGGGTATAGAACTGCATTGTGAAGTCCTGCGCCATGGGCGTGCCACCGCTATGCTCGGCTGATTTCTTGAGCGTGAACGTGTAAAGGGTGTTCACGTCAAAGGCATCCTCGGGTGTGAAGGTCAGGCGACGATAGGAATCCTCCCAT
Source organism: uncultured Bacteroidales bacterium (assembly GCA_902784675.1). Lineage (GTDB taxonomy): Bacteria > Bacteroidota > Bacteroidia > Bacteroidales > Muribaculaceae > Sodaliphilus. The sequence continues at coordinate 12,011 of CACZVR010000006.1, forward strand.
TTGAAATTGCCCCCGGCAGGGGGATTCAGGGTGAAAGCGCTGCACGTCGTGGCACTGTCCATATTACAGTTGAAGGTAAGGACAATGGGCGTGCTGCAGTTCACGGCCGGGTCACCCTCATGCCACACGGGGCAGTACTCCACCACCTCGGGAGGTGCGTCATCGATGCTCTTGAGGTAGAAGTTCTGGTAGATTGGCACGTTAGCATTCACCATGACCGTCTTGCTCTGGGTGATATGCAGAGGGCTGCCCACCTGTAGGGTGTAAGTGCCCGGGGTGACATACTTGAAAAGATAGATGCCGTTGCGCAGCGTGTCGGTTGTGCAAGTCTGCACCACGTTGCCGCTGCCGTCGAGCAGCCGCACCTCGGCATTGTGGACGGGCATCAGGTCATCGTCGCCGAAGACGACGAACGGTTGGGCACATTCCTGAAGGCGCTTGTTGTGTTCATCGCGCACGTTACCGGTGACCACGCCCAAGCCATAAGTGCCCACACGGCCGAAATACAAGTCGGCGCCTAATGAGATGTTCCACCCCTCCATCCAGCAGTAATAAGGGCTGAGCAGACGGTAAGCCTCGGGGATGTAATCGTGGAACGAACCTTCGCTCAAGTTGGCGACAGCGTAGTTGCCGCGCAGCACGCCATATCCCTGTGTGCCCCACTCGGGACGGAACGACCAGTCGCCCCAAATCTGGTAGCTGCTGGTCCATACAGTGTTCTTGTTGGCATACAGATAAGGCTCCAAGTCGGCCGCCAGCACATCGGCATAGGCGACCTGAGGCGAACCCGTGTAGCCTCGATAAAACACCATCGGGTAATTGCATCGTGCGCTCGTGCCCGTGGCATTGCTGTGCACCGAATAGAAAACGTCGGCACCGCTCTGGTTACACAGGGCCACGATGGTCGAGAGCGCCAGATCGTCGGCGGTGGTATTGGTCACGCGCGAGATGGAGGTATTGTAGCCTTTCTTCTGCAGAATCTCCTGCAGGGCGAGACCCTTGCGCAGATTGGATTTGGACTCCCACGAGCCTGCCGTATCGCCCTGGGCGAACGGATAGATGACTACGTTGCGGTCATCGCTGTCATAGCCACCATGCCCTGGGTTGATATAGACATGGGGCTGCTGGGCAGTTGCGACACTCACGACAAAGGCCGCCAGCATCGCCATGACCGCAAATCTGAAGAAATCCCTTTTCATGATGTTGTAGTGGTTTACTCGTGAATGTTGATGGTCATCTCATAGAGCAGGCCGTCGATGGTCGTGTAGACGATGCGGCCACCACCGCAGGTGGGTTGCATCGTCATTGAGGCCGGCTTGGTCAGTTCGGCTTTGAAGGTGCCATCGGCCTTGAGCAGCAGAATCTGTGAGGATGTGAACTGGTGTCCGTCATCCTTGGCGTTTTGCGCCACCAGGTAGTCGTTGTTGTACCAGCATGGCATTTCATAGTTGCCCAGCATGGCTAGCATCTGGCCGCGCAGGTCGATGATCACGATGCCCTTGCCCGCCGCAAAGAACGCCACACGTTTGCCATCGGGCGAGAGCGAGGCCCACAAATAGCCCGCCCAAGAATCCACGGGTGCAAAGACACGTTCCTCGCCACCCACAATGACGTGGACACGGCTGCCCTCGGTCCAGGCAGCATCGCCGATGTCATCGCTCGAGGTGTAGTTGGCAGCAGGCGCCCTGAGGGTTCCACCGCGAGTTGCAGACACGGCACGCACTGCTCCGTGCTGCGGCTGGGTGATTACAGCACTGCGGCCCGTCACCAGGTCATAGCTGTTGCCCGTGCGGTAAATCAAGTGGTTTTCATCCATCTGCTGGGTGACGAAATAGACCTTGCCGTCGCCGCCGAAACAGGCATCGTTGCCCGCCACATAGTCGCGCGTCACCACTTGAGTCACATTGTCGGAAAAGTCATAGACCTTCAATGCCCCATTGTCGCTGGCAAACAACAAACGGTCGCCCGACTTGTTGAGCACGGGGTGAAAAGCAGGTCCCTCAACACCCTCGAGCAGACGCTTGAGCGAGGTCACTTCCACCTCTTGGGCGCACACCGGCTGCAGCATGGCAACCAGCGCCAAAATGACGACCAGTTTTTTCATCATCCTAATTTCTTTTAATCTATCATTATCAAGAAGTCACATCGGTGAAGCTTATTTTTTCTTTTTCTTGGGCTTCATGTCCTTCTTCATCTTCAAGTTCTTGTAAGTGGTCTGGTTGCTCTTTGCCTTCACATGGGTCGTGATATACAGATCCTCGTTGCCGTAATAGAGCTCCAGCTTGTACTTGTCTTTGGGCAGATTGGTGAACACGAACACGCCGTTATCGCGGTTGTCAAGCGTGTAGATGCGTGCAAGCACGCCACGGCTGTTATACAGGCGCAGCAACGCACCGTTCAACGGTTTCAAGCGGTCTTCGCCGAAGACGCGCTGGTCCTGGTCGCGGCGCGGGGTATCTTCCCAACGCACAGCGCCGGCAATCACGCCGTTCTTGAATTTGCCCTCACGGCCAAAGTATTCATCTATGCCTATCGACTGGTTCCACGCCTCAAGCCAGCAGTAGTTGTCACAGAACAAGCGTTCGCGCTCGGGAAGGTAGTCGTGGAAGGAGCCCTCGCTCAACATGCCAGGCAACTTGTTGTAGCGCAACACACCCAAGCCGACACGATAGCCCCAATCATAGAATGACCAGTCGCCACGGCTGCGCTCCTTGTGAGACCACACGGCAACATCGTTCAGGTAGAGGTTTCTCATCACCGCCTCGCTGAGTTGGAGACTGCCCTCGACAGCCGGTTTGCCATCCCATCCGCGGTACAGCCCCAGCGGGAAGTTCACACGGTTCTGTGTGCCAGTGGCATTGCTGTGAATGGCGAAGAAGATGTCGGCACCACTGTTGGCGGCCAAAGCCACGATTTCAAACAAATCCAAATCGTCCTCGGTGGTGTTGGTCGTGCGTGAAATGGCCGTCTCGTAGCCCTTGTTTTCCAAAATTTCAACGAGGGCGAGGCCCTTGGTAAGGTTAGAATTGGACTCGTAGTAATGTAATGTGTCACGAGCACCGATTACCCATGTGGGGATGTGACGGTCATCGCTGTCATGTCCGCCGTGGCCAGGGTTGATGAACACACGAGGCACATCCTTCTTGCTCACGGGGTCCTTCACCTTTTGGCTCTTGCCCTTGCCCGACGCCATGACCGGCGAAGCAGCAGGAGCGAGGTTCAGTTCTACTTGCTTCACCTCGCCGCTGTACTGAATCGTGTAGATGACCTTGCCGCTGGCCACCATGGGCTGCACAGCACGTTCATCCTCAGGCGAAATGGGTTCACACACGCGCCCGTCAAGCGATAGCAACCAGATGCGCGATCCATTGATGAGCGAGTTGCCTGCGTTGCTCATCGCAACGATATAGTCATTGTTGTACCAGCAGGGCATCAGGAACGGGCCCAGCTCATTGATGATCTGGCCGTTCAGGTCACAAATCAGAATGCCCCTGGTCGCTGACTCGAACATCACCCGCGTTCCGTCGGGTGAAAGCGAGGCCCACAACAGGCCATTGCTCGTTCGGTCGGGCTGCATCGAGCGTGTGACACCCTTCTCGTCAACCAGATAGAGGGAGGTGCCACGCGTGTAGGCATAGGCGCCCACCTTGGAGTTGCTGTGATAAACCTGTTTCTCGCCATTGATGACGACGCCATGTGCCGCCTGCAGTGGCTGGACGCGGCCATGCTGCGCCTTGAGCACCACCTGATCCTTGCCTGTGGCGGGGTCATAGCAGTGGCCCGTGCGATATAACAGGCCGTTCTTTTTGCGCGCCTGTGTGACGTAATAGACCTTGCCGTCGCCACCGAAGATGACATCAAAACCCGGATAATCCTTTGCCGCAATAACCTTCTCGGTCCCTGTCGACAGATTTTTCAACATCAGCTGGGTGGCATCGGTGGGTGAATAAAGCAGCCACAGACCATCAGGACTCAACTGCGGGAAGAAGCCGCAACTGTCAACCAGTGTCCTCGCACTGCCCGGTTTCACAACCTGGGCAGTTGCTGTCATTGCGCACAAGAGGCACAACAACATGAATAATTTCTTTATCATTTCAGCCATTAATTATATAAGATGTGGCAAAGATAGTGAAAACCCTCCGCAACCGAAACTCATTTTTTGCTTTTTTCACAATATTTTTGTTGACAACGCATTTTCTAACACTACGTCCAAATCATGAAATGCGTGTAGACAATAGCGGCGTTGGCAACACCACAGACGGGACCTTTATTTGATGTGTTATTTGCTTTACGAGCAAAAAGAACGCTAACAACCAAGCATTAATTACTTGATTGCTAGCGTATTACTTTGTTTGAGCGGTAGACGGGACTCGAACCCGCGGCCCTCAGCTTGGGAAGCTGATGCTCTACCAACTGAGCTACTACCGCAATACTATATAAAGACGCCGCTGCGCCTTGATTTTCTTTACCTTTTTAATCAGGTGAGGGCCTCGTTAATGACCTTGATGACGCTGTCGCCGCCCTGGGTCTCGACATACTTGATGGTGAGGGTGTCGTTGATGTCCCACGAGTCGCGGTCGTCGCTGTTCAAGTCGGGATAGGAGAACTCGAGCGTGTCTTCACCCACCTTGAGATAGACGCTGTTCATGGCACCGTCAACAGCCACACCGGTCACTTGCTGGGTGCTGTCCACCACCACCGTGTCAACGGGCTGGACTTCATCGTCGGTGCTGGTACCGTTATCACGGATACACGACATGATCATCGGGAGCGCGCACAAAACGGCAAACGCAAAAATCAATTTCTTCATAATCACTAATGGTTTGTTGTTACGGGGCAACAAAATTAGTTGAATTTATTGATGCTGCAAAATAAATCGCCTGTTTTTCGCCAGTGAGCCGGCAAAGAAGAGTTCAGAACTTGTAGTTGTCGCTGTCGAGGCTGTCCATCTCGTCGAAGTCAGAGATTTCGTCCTCGTTATACTCCTCGTCACCATAGAACTCGCTGCGGTCAATGGGCTCGATGTTGTTGGCATCGGGAATCTTGGGCAGGGTGATGAATTCGGTGATGTCCACGTTCTCGGCAGGAGGTGTACCCAACTTGAGTTCGCACAAGGGATCGTGCAAGGTCTTACCGGGGATGGTTTCCTTGAGTTTGATCTTGAAGAAACGCTCGGTCATGTAGTCAAAGACGAACTTCATGCGCTGTCCCTCGTCCTCGATGATCTCGTCGAGTTGTGCATCATCCATGATCCAGATGTCCTCGTCGGTATCGGTTCCCATGTCCATGCAGGTGACCTCTTTTTCCTTGTTCCACTCGTCGTCACAGATGTAGAATGAGTCCATCTGTTCCTTGCTGTAGCCTGCAGAATCCAGGATGACATTGCGCAACTGCATGAATGTCGCCGTCGAGTCGATGGCGATTTGTAACTTGAAGTTATCAGCTTCGTCCGAAACTATCACGAATCTGTAAATCATAATATAAGTAGTGTTGTTCTATCGGTTTGACGTTGCGAAATTACTAATACATTTTCATCAAACAAGTATTTTTGCAGTTTTTTTCACGGATATACCGAAAAAATGAGGTGTAGAGGATGCAAAGGAGCCGCGCCGAGGTGGCGTGGCTCCTGTTGCTTGTATCAAATGGTGATTTTCGCGTGTCAGGGCACGAGGCCGTAGGCACGGAAAACCTTCTGGATTTTTTCCAGAGCATAGCTCACCTGCTCGTGGGTGTGCGTTGCCATGAGGCTGAAACGGATGAGCGTGTCGTTGGGTGCTACAGCAGGCGAAACGACAGGATTGACGAAGATGCCCTCATTCAACAAGTCGCGCGTGATAGCGAAGGTCTTGTTGTTGTCGCGGATGAACAAGGGGATGATGGGCGTCTCGGTGTGGCCGATCTCGCATCCCATGTCACGGAAACCTTGCAGTGCCTCGTGAGTGATTTTCCAGAGGTGCTCCTGACGCTCGGGCTCGGCAATCATGATGTCGATGGCCTTCATTGCCGCTGCTGTCGAAGCCGGCGTGATGCTGGCGGTGAAGATGTAGCTGCGGGAATGATGGCGCAGGTAGTTGGTGATGACCTTGCTGGTGGCGATGAAGCCGCCCAGCGAAGCAATTGACTTGGAGAATGTGCCCATGATGAGGTCCACCTCGTCGCGCAGGCCGAAGTGGTCGCACACGCCACGGCCACCCTCGCCGAAGACGCCGATGCCGTGAGCCTCGTCAACCATGATGCTGGCGTTGTACTTGTGGGCAAGGTCCACAATGTCGGGGAGCTTGCACACATCGCCCTCCATCGAGAATACACCGTCGGTGACGATGAGCTTGACGCGGTCGGGCTCGCATTTCTTGAGCTGATTCTCGAGCGACGCCATGTCGTTGTGCTTGTACTTCAAGGAGTTGGAAAACGAGAGGCGACGGCCCTCGATGATCGAGGCATGGTCCTGTTCGTCCCACAGGATGTAGTCCTCGCGACCGGTGAGCGTGGAGATGACGCCCAGGTTCACACCGAAACCAGTGCTGTAGATCATCGCGTCCTCCTTGCCCTCATACTCGGCCAACTTTTTCTCGAGCTGTTTGTGCAGGTCGAGCGTGCCGTTGAGGAAAGGCGAACCGGCGCAACCGGTGCCGTATTTTTCGGTGGCCTCGATGGCTGCCTGCTTGATGCGTTCATCGTTGACCAGGCCTGAATAACAGTTGGAACCGAACATGAGTACCTTCTTGCCATTCATGATGACCTCGGTATCCTGCTCACTTGAGATAGCGCGGAAGTAAGGGTAGATTCCAGCCGCCTTGGCTTTTTGCGGCTCCTCGTATCGAGCTAACTTACTTTCTAATAAGTTCATATCGTTTTGTCTAAATTCATTAACAGCGATGTTTGAGCAATGTCAAACATGGCCTCACTACATAATTGGCTGCAAATATATAAAAAGAATTCTTAACGAGATGTTAAAAAGGCATCAAAAAGTGACATTTGAGGGAAATCATTAAAGATTAACCCCTTGTGGCACATGAGATGTCGCCTTGTTAATATTTTTTAAAAGGCAATTTTGACCGACATTCTCGCACTGGGCGAACAACGTCAGTCACGATCGGCATCGTCCATCTCAAGCTCGGCGTTCTGCAAGAGGTCATAGTCCGAGAACTCCACACCGTCAAAGTCGCCGTCCTCGAACATCAGGTAATCCTGACGCAGACATCCTGAAAACATGGCACACATGACAGTCAGCACTGCCAACGACACCAAGCATTTCAATATCTTTTTCATATACTCAAATGGTTATCATCAAAAAACACTGCAAAAATAACAAAAAATGACATGCGTTGCACATTTTCTCGTCTAAAAAGCTTAATTTAGCGGTTCAAAACCACGAAATTTCATCAGCCACATGGACTTATTTGAACAGCGAATCAAGGAATTACGGGAAATCATCAACCGCCATAACCACAACTACTATGTGCTCAACGCGCCCACGGTGAGCGACCAGGTGTTTGACGCGTTGCTGCGCGAGTTGCAGGACCTGGAACGTGACTATCCCCAGTATCAAGACCCGCTCTCCCCCACCCAACGCGTGGGCAGCGACATCAGCAAGGGGTTCACGCAGGTGCGACACGAGCGACCGATGATGTCGCTGTCGAACAGCTACAGCATCGAGGAGGTTCAGGACTTCCTGCGCCGCGCCCAGGACGGTCTGGGCGGCGAAGCCAGTGAGATCGTGGGCGAGATGAAATATGACGGCACCTCGATTTCGGTGACCTATGAGCACGGGCGGCTGGTGCGTGCCGTGACGCGCGGCGACGGTGTGCAAGGCGACGATGTGACGGCCAACGTCATCACCATCAAGAGCGTCCCCCTTGAGATCACTGGTGTCGAAGACCTGCCCGACAAGTTTGAGGTGCGTGGCGAGATCGTGCTGCCGTGGAAGAGTTTCGAGAAACTCAACGAGGAGCGCCAGTTCAATGAGGAACCGCTGTTCGCCAACCCCCGCAACGCCGCTGCCGGTACGCTCAAGCTGCAGAACAGTGCCGAAGTCGCTCGTCGTGGCTTGGATGCGGTATTCTACTTCCTGCTGGGCGACAACCTGCCGTTCGAGACACACTATGAAAGCTTGACGGCGCTCAAACGCTGGGGCTTCAAGACCGGTGTGATGACCATCCTGCCCAGCATCGACGCAGTGAAAGACTTCATCAATCACTGGGACGTGGAGCGCAAAACGCTGCCTGTCGCCACCGACGGACTCGTGTTCAAAATCAACTCGCTGCGCCAGCAACTCAACCTGGGCGCCACTGCCAAATCGCCACGCTGGGCCATCGCCTACAAATTCGCACCCGAGCGAGAATGCACCAAGCTGCAGTTCGTGTCGTTTGAGGTGGGCCGCACCGGCGTCATCACGCCTGTCGCCAATCTTGACCCCGTGCTGCTGAGCGGCACCATAGTCAAGCGCGCATCGTTGCATAATGCCGATATCATCGAGCAGCTCGACATCCACGAGGGCGATATGCTGTATGTTGAAAAGGGCGGCGAGATCATTCCAAAAATCGTGGGCGTTGACGAGAAAAGGCGTGAGCCCGGCAGCCGACCCATCGCCTTCGTCACCCATTGCCCGTCATGCGGCACACCATTGCAGCGTGTTGAGGGCGAGGCAGCCTGGGTGTGCCCCAACAAGTGGGGCTGCGGCCCGCAGATTTGCGGTCGCATCGAGCATTTTGTGGGTCGTCATGCCATGGACATCGACGGCATCGGCGAGGAAGTGGCTGTCATCCTCAACAAGAGCGGACTGGTAAACGACGTGGCCGACCTGTACGACCTCACTCAGGAGAAACTGGTTGCCCTTGACCGTTTCCAGGAGAAGAGCGCCCAACGCATTCTGCGGGGTGTGGAAGCCAGCCGCCAAGTGCCGTTCGCCCGCGTGATTTTTGCCCTATCCATCCCCTTTGTGGGCGAGACGACCGGCAAGGTACTGGCCCGCCACACCCGCGACATCGACACCTTGATGTCGCTGCCTGCCGAAGAACTTGCCGCAATTCCTGAAATCGGTCCCAAGATCGCTCAATCCATCGTCGATTTCTTTGCCGAGGAGCGCAACCGTGTCATCGTCGAGCGCTTGCGGGCTGCCGGTGTGCAATTGTCGCTCACCGAGGAAGAGACCGCCAGCCAGACCGACAAACTGCAGGGCAAGAAAGTCGTCATCAGCGGCGTGTTCGCCAAACACTCACGCGAGGAGTACAAAGCAATGATCGAGCAGAACGGCGGCAAGAACGTGAGCAGCATCTCGAGCGCCACAAGTTTCATACTCGCCGGCGAGAACATGGGTCCAGCCAAACTCGAAAAAGCGCGCAAACTGGGTATCGACATCATCAACGAGGACCAGTTCCTGGAGATGATTGCCGATTGAGTGGGAAACAACGCAGAAAACGGCTTATATAATTAAAGATGAGAAAAATCATGAGCGCCATCCTCTTTGCAACCAGCTGCCTCATGTGCAGCGGACAGGGGGTCACGGACTTTGTCACAGCAATGTTGCAGCAGTACCCACAGGCGCGGTTGCTTGACATCTACAAGTCGTGTTTCCAGGATTACATGGGTCCCGAGCATCTGGTGAACGACATGGAAAGCGCCCGTTCCTATCTGGAGCAAGAGCTGTCTACGGCCGAAGGTGACACCTTGCAATCATGGTATTGGGAACCGTGCGGCATCGGCGACAATCATGTGCGCGTGAGCCTGCAGGCGGTGTTTGACGGACTCATCACAGCCGACGCGCTGCTTGAGGCCTTTGTCAACAGTGCCAACACCGAGCACCCCACCGTTGAACAGTGGGCAGCACGCTGGCACGAAATCATCAGCGTGATTGACGACATGGCCCTCACCCTGCCCCACTATGACGAGGACAAGCAATTTATCGAGGATGTACTGGCCATGGGGAAATATGCCATCAGCCACTCTCCAGAATACCGCGAGGCCTATTCGCCACATTACCGCATCGTCAAGCGCGACATCTTTGAACAAGAGCTCAAACCGCTATTAGAGGCAGGAAGACCCGGTTGCTGCAGAAAACCTTGAAGCCAGACAGCTAGTGCATATAAAGCGCCCCGCTGAGTCGCCGGTGACTCGCGGGGCGCGGCTTTGTTTGCTCCTGTTGGAGCTACCATCTATTACCGGCATTTATCTTGAATTCGATTAACGATGATCATTGTCACGATAAGGCAGGATTTCGCCATAGATGGTGATCTCGGGGGTGCCGTTGATGCGGGCCATCGCCTGTTTGCCATTGTGGTAGAGCGTGATATACACCTGGGTGTTTACCGAGCCACTGATCAGATTACACTTGAAAATCACGTCACCGTTATCCTTCACCTTGTAGTCCTTGTTGCGCACATTGCCCTTACCTGTCCATCCACCAAGGCCGTTTGAGCCAGGATTAACTCCATTGAACGCATACTGGATGATGCCGTCGTCGCCCTGAATAAGGATGAAATTGGAACGAGGGTTGATGCCATAGTGGCGATAACCCATACGGCCGAACTGAACATAGTCGGCCACGAGTACAAAGTATCCGCGCCGCATCGAGTTGCTGGCTTTGGCATAGGCCACATCATCGTTCAACTCACGCAGCTTTTTCTCGCGTTCCTTGATTTCCTTCTTGCTCTCCTTGACAGGCTCGGCGGGCGTAATCATCTCGAGCTGCACGTTCTCGTCGGTCACAATTTCGATCTCATCGGGGACAATCTGTGCCGAGGCACCGAGTCCCATTGCAATTATCGCGCTTAGCGTCATCAATATCTTTTTCATTATTCCTTGAGGTTTTAAATGATTATTCTATGTCTTTTAGACAAGACAATTTGATTTTTGTTTAATTTTGCAAGGCAAAAAAATGACAGACATGGAAAGAAAGACAAACATGAAACTGAGCACGCGGCTGCTATTGCTGCTTTGCCTGATGGGCGCAGGACTGGTTGTCGCCAGCGTGGGCGGTGTCCTGCTTTCTAGCATGGGCTTGCTCACGATGCTCACCGTGCAGGATGTGCTGGCTTTTATCGTCCCGGCTATCGTGGCGATGGCCATTTTCTACCGCCGCCCCTTGCATGCCATGTACATCGACAGGGCTCCGAGTTGGCGGGCATTGGTGTTAGTTGTTGTGTTCTATGTCGTGTCACTTCCTGCCATGAACTGGCTGGTAGAAGCCAATCAAGCCATGAGCCTGCCCTCATGGATGAGCGGCATTGAACAGATGATGCGCTCGCTTGAAGACAGCGCCGCCGACGCCACCGAGCAGTTACTGGACATCAACAGTGTGGGAAAACTGCTTGCCTGCCTGTTTGTCGTCGGCTTCATGGCGGGGTTGAGCGAGGAAATTCTCTTTCGCGGAGCGATGCAGCGCACCATGCATGACAGCCGCCTGGGCATCCATGCCGCCGTGTGGATCACAGCCATCGTGTTCAGCGCTTTCCATCTGCAATTTTTCGGGTTCTTCCCCCGCATGGTGCTGGGCTTGTGGCTGGGTTATCTGTTGGTGTGGAGCCGCAGTCTGTGGGTACCCATCATCGCCCACACGCTCAACAACAGCAGTGTGGTCATCTTCAGTTATCTCGCCAACAAAGGGGCGGTGTCCGAAGGATTTGGCGACCATCTGGGCCTCCCCGCCCAAGGCGCCATCCCATGGGTCGCCCTTGCCAGCCTGATCGTGAGCCTTGCCGTTGCCGTGCGGGCACACCGCCATCAGGAAAAGCTCAAGTAACTACCCTAACATTTCCAGAAAAACCATCGAACGCAACGGTTGTTTAACAACACTGTTGTGAAGTGGATGTTTTGACTTCAAAAGTGCTCCGTTTAACATTTCAAGTTAATTTTTTCAGCAAAAAGTGAAAGAAAATTTGGCATTTTCACAATTAAGTGTTAATTTTGCCGTTGATTGTTAAAACGATAATTCTGACAAAAGACACAAAACTCTCATGAAGAGATCAACGATATGGATATTGACTGTTGTGATGGCGATCGCCCTGCTGGGACTGCTCGCCATGCAGATCGTCTATCTCGAAAAGATGGTCGCAATGCGCAACAGCCAGTTCAGTGAAATAGTGATGCGCAGCCTCTACAGCGTGTCTCGCATGCTCGAACAGAACGAAACGAAATATTTCCTTGACAAGGATCTTGCCGAGGCCGAGCAGGCATACTCTGGCATCAGTCAGAACAGTTTCAACTTCAGCGACCGTCACGAGGCGACAATCGACACGACGTTCACCCCCGACGAGCGCCCCAAAGACAAAGTACGTCCCGCCAACTTGCCCACGCTGCAAGACCTGAACGACACTTACCAGCTCAAGCAGGAAGCGCTCAAGGGACAGTATCTGTACCAGAAGAGTCTGCTCAACGAGGTCATCCTCACCATCCTGAACCACTCCAGCGACCGCCCCATCCAGGAGCGTGCCGACAGTGCCACGGTGTCGAGCTACCTGCGCTCTGAATTGGAGTTCAACGGGCTGACACTGCCATTTGAGTTCGCCATCGTGAACCGCACCAACGGCATGGTCTACAAGACCGAGGGGTACTCGCCCATGTCTCAGCAGGACGTTTACAGCCTGCTGCTGTTCCCCAACGACCCGAAGAACAAGCAGAACACGCTCAGTGTCACCTTCCCCAACAAGAGTGACTACATCTTCTCGTCGGTGAAATTCCTGGTGCCCTCGCTGGCATTCACCTTCCTGTTGTTGGGCGTGTTCCTCTACACCATCTCGGTAGCCTTCAAACAGAAGAAGCTGAGCGAGATCAAGAACGACTTCATCAACAACATGACGCACGAGTTCAAGACACCCATCTCGTCAATCTCGATCGCCGCCCAGATGCTCAATGACGACAGCGTGCGCAAGAGTCCCGAGATGCTCAAACACGTGTCGGGCGTGATCAACGACGAGACCAAGCGACTGCGCTTCCAGGTCGAGAAGGTGCTGCAGCTCTCGCTGTTCGACCGCAAGAACGCGACCATGCGCCTTGAGGAGGAAGACGCCAACGCGAGCATCTACAGTGTGATCAACACCTTTAAACTTAAGGTGGAAAAATACGGCGGGCACATCAGCGCCAACCTGGATGCCGAGGACCCCATCATCAACGTGGACCGCATGCATTTCACCAACGTGATTTTCAATCTGCTTGACAATGCCGTCAAGTATCGCCGCGAGGACGTGCCGCCCGAGTTGGAGGTGAGCACCATCAACCCCGACGACGACCACATCCAGATTACTGTTGCGGACAACGGCATCGGCATGAAACGCGAGGACCTGAAGAAAATCTTTGAGAAGTTCTACCGCGTGTCCACCGGCAACCTGCACGATGTGAAAGGTTTTGGACTGGGCCTTGCCTATGTACACAAGATGATTGACCTGTTCGGCGGTTCGATCCGTGCCGAGAGCGAGGTCAACCAAGGATCGAAATTCATTATCACTTTACCGCTATACAAATAATTAAATCATTATACAAACACTAAAAAAAGACAATTATGGAAGACAAGCTGAAAATTCTGTTGTGCGAGGACGACGAGAACCTGGGAACCCTCACCCGTGAGTACCTCGAGGACAAAGGCTTCAAGGCCGAACTGTTTGCCGATGGCGAAGCCGGTTACAAGGCATTCCTGAAAGGAAAATATGACATCTGCCTGCTTGACGTGATGATGCCCAAGAAGGACGGCTACCAGCTCGCCCAAGAGATCCGCGCCGTCAACAGCGACGTGCCCATCATCTTCTTGACCGCCAAGGCCCTGAAAGAGGACATCCTCGAGGGCTTCAAGATCGGTGCCGATGACTACATCACCAAACCCTTCTCGATGGAGGAGCTCGTGATGCGCATCGAGGCCATCCTGCGCCGCGTCAAAGGCAAGAAGGGCAAGGAAGTCACCGTTTACAAGATCGGTAAGTTCACCTTCGACACCCAGCGTCAAGTGCTGTTCACCGACGACCGCAGCGACAACCTCACCACCAAGGAAAGTGAGCTGTTGAGTCTGCTGTGCGCCCACATGAACGAGATTCTGGAACGCAACTTCGCGTTGAAGACCATCTGGATTGACGACAACTATTTCAACGCCCGCTCGATGGACGTTTACATCACCAAGCTGCGCAAGAAACTCAAAGACGATCCCAACATCGAGATCATCAACATCCACGGCAAGGGTTACAAACTCATCTCGCCCGAAGCCGAAGGCGAGGAGAAGTAAAACATCCCCTCCGTCTCTCCAGAATCGTGAAATGCAGCTGGAGATTCACAAATCAACCTGTTATTGACATTAGTAGAGGCGCAAGTTTTGCGTCTCTACTGTTTTTTCAACACACCTTAACACCCACTCTGCCCTGTACTCTCAAAAAAAGCACTACCTTTGCAGGGTAAAAGTAAAGTGATTGATAAAAACATGATATACATTTATCGGATATACCAGTGGTGCATTGTGTCGCCCATCATGCTGGTGCTCAGCATTCTCACGGCACTTGTCACCATCATTGGCTGCCTGTTCAACGAGGAATATTGGGGCTATTACCCTGCCAAGTGGTGGGCAAGGACCTGGTGCCTGCTACACCTTGTGAAAGTGCGTGCAGTGGGCCGCGAGCTCATCGACCATGAGACGAGCTATGTGTTCGTCGCCAATCATCAGGGGGCATATGACATCTTTTCCATCTATGGTTTCTTGGGCCACAATTTCAAGTGGATGATGCGCAAGGGCATCACCAACATCCCCCTCATCGGCACCGCATGCCGCATGGCGGGCCACATCCTGGTGGACACCCACAGTGCGCAAGGCCTGCGCGACACGATGGCCGCCGCCAAGAAAAAGCTGCATCGCGGCATGTCGATCGTCGTCTTCCCCGAGGGACGCCGCACCGACACCGGCAAGATGGGACAGTTCAAGAACGGTGCCTTCAAACTGGCACTGGAGTTTGAGTTGCCTGTTGTGCCCATCACCATCGACGGCAGCTACAAGGTGATGCCGCGCAGCACCTTCAACGTCACTCCCGGCACCATCACGCTCACCTTCCACAAGCCCATCGAACACACGGGCGGCAACGACATTGCCCAGGTGAGTCAGCAGTGCCGCACCGTCATTCAGCAAGACCTGCCCCAAGACATGAGAGATTGAACGAAAAAGGCATCGCGGTGGCGATGCCTTTTTCGTGTATAGTGTATGGTGTATAAGTGTATGGGGAATCAACCCATGATCATATCATTCTTGACGGTAGTCTCCAATTCCTTGCTGAGTCGTTTCCATTCCTTGGAATTGAGGTAATCCATGATGATGTGGGCATGCTTGATATTGTGCATGTCGCTGCCCAAATAGTCTATCATGCCATTCTTGGCAAACCACAACGCGCTATCGCGTGCCTCCTCGCCAAAGTAGCCCGTGAACGACAGGATATTAATCTGGAAACGTGCTCCGGCATTGTGCAACTCCTCGTAGCGTTTGTGGCGACGTGAATAATAGTTGTATCGCTCGGGGTGAGCCAGGATCGTGCGATAACCCTTGACCTGCATGTCAAACAGCAGCTCATTCAGGTTCATCAACTCTTGCTGGAACGAGTTCTCCAGCAGGATGTGATTCCCTGGCATGGGCATCAGATGATCGGCTGCATATTCCTTGTCAAAATACTCATCCATGCGATACTCGGCGCTCAGACTGAGTTCGATGTCAAGTCCAGCGTCGGTGACGGCATCCTTGAGTTTGAGGAAGGCGTCCATCAACGACTCACGAGTGTTCTCGAAAGTCACTGCGGTCACATGTGAAGTGAGGATAACGCGGTTGATACCCATTTCCTGCTCGGCACGCAACATGTCCAGCGATTGCTCGATGGACTGTGAGCCATGATCCACACCCGGCAAGATGTGGCAATGAATGTCGGTATTATAGAAGAGCTTGACTTGCTCTCGCTTGTGCTTGAATAAACCTCCTAAAAGACTCATATCAATACTCTTAAATTCAATTTAGCCTGCAAAGATAAGAATAATTTCGCAAATCTATATACCATATTCTGTTTTTTTCCATGAAGAATCACAAATCATCAAAAAACACGTTGATCAACAAGCCATCCGCACTTCAATAATCATGCAGAAATCGTGTTAAAATAAAAAAAATATGTTTTTCGGTTATCGGCAAACCGTGAAAACACTATATATTTGCCGCCACAAGAAGACCCAATATAACCAATACTCCACAGCTATGAGAGTCATTATCGTAGGAGCCGGAGCCATCGGAGCTCATCTTGCCGATTTGTTTTCCAAGATCAAGCAGGACATCGTCATCATTGACGAAAACGAGGAAAGGCTGGAACGCATCCAGGCCGACAGCGACCTGATGACCATCCATTCCACAGGCAACACCCCGATACAGTCGCTGAATGACGCCGGTGTGAAAAACACCGACCTGTTCATCGCAGTGACACGCGACGAGAACCTGAACCTGAGTCTGTGTGTCCTTGCCAAATCGATGGGCGCCCGTCGCACTGTTGCCAAGGTGGAGAATGCCGAATTCATCGACCCGCAGATCACCGAGGCCTTCAGGGCTGCCGGCATCACGTCAATCATCTACCCGGACAACCTGGCTGCTCATGACATCATCAACGGCCTGCAGCTCACATGGGCCCGCCAGCGCTGGGAAGTACATGGCGGACTGCTCACGCTGCTGGGCATCAAGGTGAGACAGGGCTGCAAAATCCTCAACCAGCCCTTCAAAGAGATTTTCAAGCCCGACTCGCCCTATCATGTTGTCGCGATCAAACGCGGCAACGACACCATCATGCCGTCGGGCAACGACATGCTCATTGACGGGGACTTCGTCTATTTCATGACCACCAAGGACTTTGTACCCAACATGAAAGAGATCATGGGCAAGAGCCACTACCCTGACGTGAAGAATCTCATCATTGTGGGTGGTGGCAAGACTGCGGTCAGGGTCGCCAATCTGCTGCCCAGCGGCATGCACGCCAAAATCTTTGAGAGCAATGCAGCCCGCTGCGAGGAACTCATCGACCTGGTGGACACCAGCCGCGTGATGGTCATCAATGCCGACGGGCGGTCAGTCGCCAACCTGCTTGAAGAGAACATCAAGGGTTCCCAAGCCTTTGTCGCCCTCACAGGTAATGCCGAGGCCAATATCCTGTCGTGCCTCACTGCCAAGGAGTTGGGCGTGACCAAGACGATTGCCATGATCGAGAACATGGACTATGTGGGCATTGCCGGCAATGTCGATATCGGCACCATCATCAACAAGCAGGCCTTGACGGCAAGCTACATTTACCAGCTGATGCTGAACGGTGACGTGCGCAACATCCGCAATCTGATGACCGTCAATGCCGATATTGCCGAGTTCACCGCACATCAAGGCTCACGCATCACCAAGAAGAAGGTGCGCGACCTTGGATTCCCTGCCGAAGCCGAATTGGGCGGACTGGTGCGTGACGGAAAAGGCATGCTCGTCAACGGTGACACACAAATCCAGCCTGGTGACATCGTGGTGGTCTTCTGCCACGGCACCGACATCAGCAAAATCGAGAAATACTTCATTTGACCCTTCTGCGATGCTTAACAACCGACTGATATTCAAGATACTTGGGACACTGCTATGGGTCGAGGCGGCCTTCATGTCATTGGGCCTGGTGCTGGCCATCTGTCACATGGAAAGCGACATCATGCCGTTTGCTGTCACTGTGGCCGTCACCCTCGCAGCCGGCACTGGACTGAGGTTGCTGGGGCGACATGCCTCCAACGCATTGAGCCGCCGTGACGCCTATCTGCTGGTCTCGGTCGTTTGGATTGCCTTTGCCGCCTTCGGCATGTTGCCGTTCCTCCTTGGAGGCTACATTCACAACGTCACGGATGCCTTTTTTGAAACGATGTCGGGCTTGACAACCACCGGAGCCACGGTCATCGACCAAGTGGAAGGTCTGCCCCACGGGCTGCTCTTCTGGCGCTCGTTGACCCAATGGATAGGAGGCTTGGGAATCGTGTTTTTCACCATTGCTGTTATTCCGTCGTTTGTGGGCGGTTCGGTAAGAGTATTCGCCGCCGAGGCCACGGGACCCGTCAAGAGCAAACTGCACCCACGCCTCACGACAAGCGCCAAAGCCCTTTGGGGCATCTACCTGTTGCTCACGACAATGTGCGCCGTGCTTTTCTTCGTTTTCGGCATGAGTCCGTTTGACGCCGTCAACTATGCGATGACGGTGACCGCCACAGGCGGTTTTGCAACCCATGATGCCAGTACGGGCTACTTCAACAGCGCAGCCATCGACTACACCGCCATCGTGTTCATGTTCCTGTCGGGTATCAGTTTCTCGTTGCTCTATGCTGCACTTCTTCAACGCAAACTCAAACGGCTGTTCAAGAATGCTGAGTTCTGTTTTTATGCCGCCTTGACACTGGCAGCGACGGTCCTCATCGTCTATTTCCTGCTCCGCTATAATGATTACAGCATCGCCGATGCCATCCGTGTCTCCCTGTTCCAGGTCGTATCGTTCATCACCACGACAGGCATGTTCAACGAGGATGCCGCCCAGTGGCACCACATCACATGGGTGATTTTGAGCCTGTGCATGTTCTTTGGCGCATGCTCGGGCAGCACAGCCGGCGGTTTCAAGTGTGCTCGCGGCGTGATTGCCCTCATAATCCTGCGCAACGAGATCCGCCACATGCTCCACCCCAAGGCACTGCTGCCTGTCAAGGTGAATGACTCGACTGTTCACACCTCGGGGCAAATCACGCTCATGGCCTTCTTCATCGCCTACATCACGTTGTGTTTCACGGCCTATTTCATCATGATTCTCGCGGGTGTGGACAGCACCAATTCCATCACCATCGCCCTGAGTTGCGGCAGCAACGTGGGTCCCACACTGGGACTGGAAATCGGCCCGACGATGTCGTGGAGCATCCTGCCGCAGGGTGTCAAGTGGATCCTGTCGGGCCTCATGCTCATGGGACGTCTCGAAATCTTCACCGTGCTGGTCATCTTCACCCCCTCCTTCTGGAAAAACCAATGATAAAAAAGGCTGATTTTCAAAAAAAAGGAGAAAAAAATTTTCCAGTTCAAAAAATCGTTGTACCTTTGCACGCCATTACAAAAAAGAGGCGTTTACCACCGCCACCAGTTTGTAAGTTTAACATTTAAAGATATATCGAAGAAATGAAGAAGGATATCCATCCCAGCAACTATCGCGAGGTTGCGTTCAAGGACATGTCTAACGAGGAGGTTTTCATCACGCGCAGCACGGTGAACACCAAGGAGACCATTGAGATTGACGGTACCACCTATCCCCTGGTGAAACTCGAGATCACCAACACCTCTCACCCGTTCTTCACCGGTAAGCAGAAACTCGTCGACACCGCAGGTCGCGTGGACAAGTTCATGCAGCGCTACGGCAACCGCAAGAAGAAATAAGACAAGACATCATCACTGTCGTGAGCGCTCACGGCAGTTACTACAAGACACAGCGACGCGCCCTTCCCAATCGAGGAGGGCGCGTCGCTTGTTTTTATTTTGGCTATTACAATTTGACTAATTTCTCATAAGCCTGGTAAAGGTTGATGATTGAGCTGTCTTGACCGGCAATGTAGCACATTCCGCTTGTCAAAAATAAGGCCAGCGCAGCAATCACGGGGCGCTTGAACACGTGCCACCAGCCATGTTCGCGCCACTCCTTGCGGTTAACCACGCCCACAAGTTCCATCAGCAGCCACAAGACCACAACGCCATCGGCTGCCGACAGCAGGAGCATCCATATCTGGCGTCCCATGCCCTGCTCTATCAGGCGAATGATCACACGGCCAAATTGAACAAGAGCCTGCATAACCAATATTCCCATGGGCACCGCCAGTATTGCTCTCCACAGCGTACCCCACCATCCGTAACCGAATAACTGCTTAAAATCAATCAACAGCATGAGCGGGACCAAAAATATGAACACGATGAGCCCGGCATAATTAGAGGCAGTGTCCAAAAATAGCTCGCCAAAAGCAGCAATCAACATCATCCACAACAGAAACTGTGTTGAAGCAAAAACCTGGATATAGAAACCCTGTGGCAATGTGTGGTGTGGATACTTGGGCGCCTCGCGGAACAAGGACCAGATGGGTACGATCATGAAACTGAACAGCAGCAGTACCCACCATTCCATATTCCGGTTCAACCAATTGAAGGCCACATCAATATAATGCCTCAACCCTGTTGGGGCGACAGGGTCTTCCTCAATGACTGCACCAGGATCCAGCCAGTTCCCTAAAAGCAGGATGGCGACTCCCACAACCACCAGCATCTTGACGGGCGGGAAACTGACCTGACGCTTGCCACTGATGTAGTCACGAATCAAGTAACCCGGACGCCACAACAGTTGCCACAACGTGTAGGGCAACGAGCGTGTGCCCACGCCCCACACATCCATGATGCCCTGCCACACGCTGCGCCAAGTGATGGGGCCATAAACGGCCTTCTGGCCGCAACGCGGACAATAGTTGTTCTCGCTCTCGGCGCCGCAGTTACAACAACCATGATGGTCATGGCTGTCATGATAGTCAAACGGTTGCTGCTGCCAGCGGCGGAATTGACGATATTTATCCTTGATCAGTTCCATTGGTTCATTCGAAAAGAATAGTGAAAACTCTTAACATATAGCCTGGTTCAAGAATCTCGACCCAGATGTAGATGCCTATTGACACGAAAACAAGCAACACAGGCATCAACCACGTTTGTTGCCATCCCTTCTCACGCCACAAACGGCGGTTGATCACATCAATCACCAACAAGAATGTTGAGAGACATAAGACAAAAAATGTGACACACAGGATAACCGTCAACAATCTGCTTTCCTCAACGGCAAATATCACCGAAAAGTACGATAAAAAATATGCAAAAAATGCTGCCACTATAATCATCAGCATCATCAGCCATCGCCACACTGTCCCCCACCAACTGTATCCAAAAATCTGCTTGTAATTGACCAAGACGATGAGCGGGATCAGCGATAAGGAACTCACCATCATCAAGTTCTCAAAGCTAGAACTGCCTTTATCATAACCAAAATTCGTTCCCGAGAGTTTCACACAAGTGGAGATGATGAACAACCACATGATGTACTCGGCAGTCATGAACACCTGGATAAAGAAGCCTTGCGGCACGGTGTGCCGTGCGTTGCGCGGCGAATGCCTGAACACCAGCCATGTGGGCAGTATCAGTAACGAGAAGATAAACAAGAGCATCCACTCAATATGATTCCCCATCCACAGACTGAAGTAATCCCAGTAATATTCCCACCCAGTTGAAGTGATGGGCGTTGAATCCTCTTCAATCATCAAACTCCAGTACTCAGGAAATATCGTCTTACCCAAAAAATAGATGATAAGTGCCACGAGCACAAGCATCTTGACCGGCGGGAAACTCACTTGCCACTTGCCGCTGATGTAGTCGCTGATGAAATAGCCTGGTCTCCAAAGCAGTTGCCACATCGAATAGGGCAATGAGCGCCCACCCAGGCCAAACACGTCCAACAAGCCACTTCGGACAGTAGCCCACGTGATGCGCCCGGCTCTGGCCTTTTGTCCACAACGGGGACAGAAGCAGCCGGCATACTCCTGGCCACAGTTGTTGCAGCAATGCGTTTCACTGCCTAATTCCGGGTATTGACGCGGATTGCGCTGCCAATCACGGAATCGCAGATATAACCGTTTCAATATCATCAAATGGAGGGTTCTTCGGAAGACGACACTTCGGCCTGGGTGATGGAATCGTCCTGAGAAACTGGCATTGTCTCGGCTGGCTGGGTGATGGCGCGGCGAGCACGGCGCTCGGCAAGGTATTCCTGCAGACTGGTGAAATTGAACAACAACAGGCAGATGCCCGTGATGAGTACCACAAGCGAGATGTTGGCCTGCAACGATGCCACCGTGAATGACAGGATGCCACACAGCAGCACAACGAGCGGGCACAAGTAATACCACCCTTTGATATTTAAACTATTGCGCGACAACAGCAAATAAACGATATGAAACAGCCCCAAAACCAGCAGCAGTACACCCATGAGCAACTGCAGGATGCCGTCGAACAGGTGGGCCTTGATGATTATGACCAGGCCGAAGCACAGCCCGCCCACAGCAGGCAAGACACCCAAATAGTCGGTACTGGAGCGGGTGTCGGCATGACGCACGGCGACCATAACCAGGTAAATGAGTGCCGGCAACAAGAACATTGCGCCAACGACGCGCGAGCCCCACAACATGATAGTGGGCACGTTGTGGAAAATGATGAGAATGATGCCTGCAAGCAGCAAAATCACATTCGTGAGGAGGTTAATGCTGAGCTTTTTCATTATTTCAGGGAACTCAAACGATAGTTGTTAATAATTTTTCCACAAAAATATTGATTTTTCACTGATCATCAAAAAATATTCAATAAAAAAATTGTATCTTTGCCCAATTAGAGAGACAAGTGTAATGAATCGCAAAAGAATACTTGCTATCATCAATCCCGTGTCGGGTACAAGCAACAAGGACAAGATACCTCGCCTGATCGACACGGTGGTGGATCATGACCAAAACGATGTGAGTATCATCGCGACCGAATATGCCGGCCATGCCCGCGAAATAGCGACCGACGCCGTCAAGGACGGCTTTGACGTGGTGGTCGCTATCGGCGGCGACGGCACGGTCAACGAGGTGGGCAGTTCCCTGTGCGGCACGTCCACAGCCTTGGCCATCGTGCCCTGCGGCTCGGGCAACGGCCTGGCGCGCCACCTGCGCATCTCGATGAACGCCAGCCGGGCGCTGCAAGTGCTCAACAACGGTGTGGTGGGCGAGTTTGACTTCTGCACCGTGAACGACAAGCCGTTCTTCTGCACCTGTGGCATGGGCTTTGATGCTAAAGTGAGCGACAAGTTCGCTAATGAGGGTACGCGCGGTTTCATCACCTACATCAAGACAACACTCACCGAATACATCAAATATAAACCGCAACGCTACATCATCGACATTGATGGTGTACGCCTTGAAGAGAAAGCGTTTGTCATCGCCTGTTGCAATGCGGCACAGTATGGCAACAATGCCTATATTGCTCCACGTGCCAGCATGCAGGACGGCCTGATTGACGTCACAGTGATGCACCCCTTCAACATCGTGCAGAGCCCACTCATCGGCGCACGACTTTTCCTGCGGCAGTTGGGCCACGATCATCACGTGAGCATCTATCGCGGCAAGCATGTGGTGATTGAGCGTGACCACGATGACGTCATGCACATCGACGGCGACCCGATGATGATGCCCGCGAGGCTGGAAATCAAGAACCGGCAACGGGGCATCCGCATCCTGGTGCCGCCCACATTGCCCGATGATGTGTGAAATTGGAAATAACAAGTCAAGACAAAATATCATATATATAATATAGCTTATGAGTTATCTGAAATTTGATAAGAACCTGATGATCAACTTGGAGCAATCGCTGCCCAAGGAGATGTTGCGTACCAATCAGTCGGGGGCCTATCACTGCACCACCATCGTGGGGTGCAACACCCGCAAGCAACACGGCTTGCTGGTGATTCCCGTTCCCGAACTCGATGACAACAACCATGTGCTGCTGTCGACGCTCGACGAGACCGTCATCCAGCACGGTGCACCGTTCAACCTGGGTCTGCACCGCTACAAGGGCGACACCTACAGTCCCAACGGTCACAAGTACATCCGCGAGTATGATTGCGAACGCGTGCCCACGACCACCTATCGTGTGGGCGGTGTAATCTTGAAAAAAGAGAAAATCTTCATCACCCACGAGAACCGCATCCTCATCCGCTACACGCTGGTAGATGCCCACTCGGCAACCACATTGCAGTTCAGGCCGTTCCTTGCCTTCCGCAACGCTAACGACCTGTGTGTCGAGAACGCTGTCGCAAGCCGCGATTATAGGGAAGTGAGCAACGGCATTGCCACTTGCATGTATGACGGCTACCCCACCCTGTTCATGCAGATGAACCACAAGCCCAAGTTCGTCTATGACCCGCACTGGTACAAAAACATCGAGTACACCAAGGACCAGGAGCGCGGCATCCCCTACAGCGAGGACCTGTATGTTCCCGGCTATTTCGAGGTCGAGATCAAGAAGGGCGAGCCGCTCATCTTCTCGGCCGGTGTCGAGGAGGTGAACACCCGCACGCTGACCAAGATGTATGAAGACGAAATCAAGCCGCGCACCCCGCGCACGAGCTTCTACAACTGCATGAAAAACAGCGCCAAGCAGTTCTATATCACCAACGCCGAAGGCCACTACCTGTTGGCCGGCTATCCGTGGTTCAAAATCCGTGCCCGCGACGAGTTCATCGCGTTGCCGGGTTGCACCCTGTCGGTACACCACCGCCAGGACTTTGAACTGATCATGGACACCGCCCAGCGCGCCCTTAACGATTGGATGCGCGACGGCACCCTCGACAAGCACTTGGACGGTCTGGAGTTGCCCGACATCCCCCTGTGGGCCATCTGGGCAGTGCAGCGTTATGCCCATGACCTGAATACTGAAGCCGCCCGCGAACGTTACGGAAGGCTGGTCAAGGATCTGATCTACTTCATCACCGACGGTCATCATCCAAACCTCAAGTTAGACCAAAACGGGCTGGTCACCACCGACGGCACCAAGCGTCCCGTCTCGTGGATGAACAGCACCCACCCCGACGGCACGCCGCTCATCCCGCGCACGGGTTACCTTGTAGAATTCAACGCGCTGTGGTATAACGCGCTGCGCTTTGTCACCGATGAGCTGTTCGCTGACATTCCCGAGGAGAAAGAGTTTGTTGAGCGCTGCAGCAAGATTGCCGAGAAGTGCAAACCCGCCTTCATCGAGACGTTCATGACCGACTACGGCTACCTGTACGACTATGTGAACGGCAGTTACACCGACCTGAGTGTGCGTCCCAACATGGTGATTGCCGCAGGTCTGGACTACAGCCCCATGGACCGCCGTCAGCGCAAACGCGTGCTTGACATCGCCACCCGCGAGTTATTGACACCCAAGGGATTGCGCACGTTGAGTCCCAACAGCTACGGTTACATCCCCTGGTATGTGGGAACGCCCGAGGAGCGCCAGACGGCTTACTATGCCGGCAGCGCCCGTCCCTGGCTGATGGACTTCTACAGCAAGGCCTACATCCGCGTGTTCGGTCTGAACAGCATCTCGTTCATCGAGCGCATGATGATCGGCTTTGAGGACGAGATGAAGGAAGGCTGCATCGGCTCGTTGAGCGAGCTGTTCGACGGCAACCCGCCGTTCATCGGCCGCGGCGCCGTGAGCTTTGCTCCCAACGTGGGCGGCATCCTGCGCGTGCTGCGCACCTTCAAGAACCTGCACATCATCGACGAATAAAACAAGACAAGAGATATGAAAGCATTAATGTTCGGCTGGGAATTTCCGCCTCACATCCTGGGAGGTCTGGGAACAGCAAGCTACGGTTTGACCAAGGGCATGTGGGAAAACGGTGATATGGACATCACCTTTGTCATCCCCAAGCCCTGGGGTGACGAACCCAAGGATTTCGCACGCATCATCGGTGCCAACAGCACACCGGTGGCCTGGCGTGACGTGAACTGGGAATATGTGCAGGGGCGCATCGGCGACGTGATGGACCCGCAGCTGTACTACAACCTGCGCGACCACATCTACGGTGACTTCAACTACATGAGCACCAACGATTTGGGCTGCATTGAATTTTCGGGACGCTATCCCGAGAATCTGCTCGAAGAAATCAACAACTACTCGATTGTGGCTGGCGTTATCGCCCGCACGGTGGACTGCGACATCATTCACAGCCACGACTGGCTCACCTATCCTGCCGGCATCCATGCCAAGCAGGTGACAGGCAAGCCGCTGGTTATCCATGTGCATGCCACCGACTTTGACCGCTCACGCGGCAACGTGAACCCGACGGTGTTCAGCATCGAGAAGGACGGCATGAACCATGCCGACCACATCATCACGGTGAGCAACCTCACGCGCCGCACGGTGATCGAGAAATACGGCATCAGTCCCGACAAGGTGACCACCGTTCACAACGCTGTTGAGCCGTTGAACGAGGAACTGCTCAATCTGGAGGCACCCCCGGGCAAGACAAGCAAGGTCATTACCTTCCTGGGGCGCATCACGATGCAGAAGGGGCCCGAGTACTTCGTCGAGGCTGCGGCACAAGTGCTGCACAAGGTGAACAACGCCCAGTTTGTGATGGCCGGCAGTGGTGACATGATGGACAAGATGATCCGTCTGGCCGCTAAACGCGGCATCGCCGACCGTTTCCACTTCACCGGCTTCCTGAAAGGCAAGCAGGTGTATGAGATGTTGGCCGCGAGCGATGTGTATATCATGCCGTCGGTGAGCGAACCTTTCGGCATCTCACCGCTTGAGGCAATGCAGATGGGTGTGCCTTCAATCATCAGCAAGCAGAGTGGTTGCGCCGAGATTCTGGACAACGTCATCAAGATTGACTACTGGGACACCAACGCAATGGCCGATGCCATCTACAGCATCATCAAGTATCCCGCAATGTTCAACGAGTTGCGCGAGCAGGGTCTGGCCGAGGTGAACCAGATTACCTGGGACAAAGCCGGCGCCAAGGTCATCAACATCTACCGCAACCTCATCAACCGCTAAACCAACTATAAAAACTACGAATTACACGAATTCAACTAATCAGTAGTTTCTTAACTAACGAAATCAAATAAAACGAGTATAGATATGAAAGCGATTTGTTTTTATTTCCAGATTCATCAGCCGTTCCGTCTGAAGCACTACCGCTTCTTTGACATCGGTAATGATCACTACTACTATGATGACTTTGCCGACGACGACATCATCACGCGCATCGCCCAGCGGTCCTATCTGCCCGCCAACCAGATGCTGCTCGACATGATCAAGGAGAACGGCAAGAAGTTCAAGGTGGCCTTCTCCATCAGCGGCACCGCCCTGGAACAACTGGAGCAATATGTGCCCGAGTTCATCGACTCGATGAAGGAACTTGCTGCCACAGGTTGCGTGGAGTTCCTGAGCGAGACCTATGCCCACAGCCTGTCGTCACTCTATGATCCCGATGAGTTCTACGCTCAGGTCAAGGCGCACGATGAGAAGATTTTCCAACTCTTCGGCCAGCGTCCCAAGGTGTTCCGCAACACCGAGCTGATCTATGACGACGACATTGCGTCGATGGTCTATTCGATGGGCTTCAAGGCCGCCATTACTGCCGATGCCAAGCACGTGCTGGGTTGGCGTTCGCCCAATTTCCTTTACAGCTCGGCCTCGGCTCCCAAGCTCAAACTGATGCTGAAAAACGGCAAACTGAGCGATGACATCGCCTTCCGCTTCAGCAATCCCGAGTGGGCATCCTATCCCCTCACCGCCGACAAGTACATCAACTGGATCAACGAGTTGCCCCAAGAGGAGCAGCTGGTGAACCTGTTCATGAACTATGACACCTTTGGAGAGTTGCAGCCTCGCGAGAGCGGCATCTTTGAGTTCATGAAGGCACTGCCGCGCTTCGCCGCCGAGAACGACATCCAGTTCTGGACCCCCAGCGAGGTGGTTTCGAAGTTCAAACCCGTTGCCGAGCTCGCTGTGCCCTACCCCATGTCCTGGACCGACGAGGCCCGCGACACCAGCGCATGGTTGGGTAACACCCTGCAACAGGAGGCCGTGCGCAAGCTCTACTCGATTGGTGAGCGTGTGCGCCTGTGCACCGACCGCCGCATCAAGCAGGACTGGAACTACCTGCAGGGCAGCGACCACTTCTTCTACATGTCGACCAAGCACAACGATGACGGCTCGGTACACTCGCACTACAGCCCCTATGACTCGCCCTATACCGCGTTCACCAACTACATGAACGTGCTGAGCGACTTCATGACGCGCGTCGAGGAGCAGTACCCCGCCAGCATCGACAACGAGGAGCTGAACTCGCTGCTGCTCACCATCCGCAACCAGGAGCAGGAAATCGAGAAACTGCACCGCGAGGTGGAGATGATGCGCAACAACATCGTCAAGGACACCACCGGCGACTTCCCCATCGACGAGGAACCGGCCCCCGAGCCCATTCCCGAGAAGAAAGAGGAAAAGCCCGAGCCCAAAAAACCGGCGGCTAAAAAGCCAGCGGCTAAGAAACCGGCGGCTAAGAAGCCTGCCGCTGCGAAACCCGCTGCTAAGAAACCTGCAGCCAAGAAGCCAGCGGCTAAGAAACCGACAACCAAAAAGTAATCCATTCGGTGGGGCGCGTTAGAACGCGCCCCATTATTATACCCCCATAGACGAGAAGCGCCCCCAAGGCATGCCCGCTGGGGCTTTTTCTGATGTCAGCCTGGTGGTGGCTTGACAACCGCCGCATCCACCTCGCGCGAGCCATCTGTCTGCTCTTAACATCGGATGTGGCCTACATCATGGTGTGAAAATTAGATTTTATTTTGAATTTTTTCCGAAAATAATTATATTTGCACCAAATATTAATTTTTTATCACAATAACCCTTAAAACTATAACAGACATGAAGAAATATTACCTATTCAGAGCCTTGGCCCTATTGGCGTTGCTGACCTGTGCTGCGGGTGCCAGCGCCGAGAATGCGAATTTCTCGTATCATGGCATATACTACTGTTTGACCACCTACGATAATGGTACCGGAGTGGTCAGTGTCGAAAACAATGGTTCATTCAACACCTATTCCGGTACTGTGAACATCCCTGACAGCGTGCCCTACCAGGGCAAGTACTATCCAGTGACATGCATTGGATTCCAAGCCTTTAAGGATTGTACCTGTCTGACGGTTGTCACGCTTCCCGAAGGTGTCGAGATGCTTTTGAACGAATCGTTTGCCGGTTGCACCTCGCTGCGCCACATCACTCTGCCCAGCACCGTGCACACCATTTATAACAATGCGTTTATCGGCTGTACTAATCTGGATTGGATCACTTGCTTGAGCGAGACCGCAGTGTCGTGCAATACCAACAACTTTGATGCGGCCACCTATGCCAGCACCCGACTGTATGTTCCGCAAGGTTCGTTAAGCAGTTACCAGAGCACTTCGGCCTGGTCGCAGTTCGCTAACATTGTAGAAGACAACTTATTTGTTGTTGACGGCATCTATTACAAGAGAATCAGCAGCAACACGGTGGCTGTGACCTATAGGGACGTAGACCTCTACAGTTATCATTGTAAATGGTATAGAATCCCTTCACAAGTGACCTATAATGGCGTGACCTACACCGTGACACAGATAGACTCATACGCATTCAGTGGCAGTAAGCCCATACGGGGAAATATCGACGTCACCCTTCCCAACAGTGTCACCATCATTGGAACTAATGCTTTTTCTGATTCTTATATCCGCTCAATTGAATTGGATAAGGGAGTCACTTCCATCGGGGCTCATGCATTTGAAGGATGTGACAGGTTGCTTTATTTCTCTATTTTGGCCGAAACCCCTCCCGCAATTGCGAGCAACACGTTCCCCAGTACTATCTGTGAGAATGAGGATTTCATGCTTGTTGTGCCACGAGAATCTCTTGCAGCCTACCGCTCAGCCAATAATTGGAACAGCTTTATCGCCGAGAATGTTTGGTACCAATCAGACTTTGAAGTGAACGACATCTGTTATCAGAAGACCAGTCCCACAACTGTGGAGGTGAGTCCCCAATTCACCAGATCTGATTCCTTGTCCAGTATTACTGCAAAAGCAGGCTACACTCTGGCATACGAGAGCGTTGCCATCCCTGCGACAATCAATGTGGAAGGTACAACCTATGACGTGACCTCGATTGGATATAAGGGTTGTGCTTTCTGGAATAAAAAGAAGAGCATCACGTTACCTAACAGCATTAAGACCTTAGAACCGTACGCCTTCTATGGTTGTGATAGTCTGGTGAACATCAATTTGCCTGAAGGATTAACAAGCATTGGTCGCTATACGTTTTATGATTGCTGGAAAATTGAGACGGTTAATATTCCCAATAGCGTAAAGACCATTGATGAGTATGCATATTGGCGTTGCTATGGTATCAAGACCCTGACATTTGGAAGTGGTGTGGAACTGATTGGCTATAATGCGTTCAATTCATGTGATGAGATCACTTCGGTCACTTGCCATGCGCTTGTTCCACCGGCAGTTACCGTACCACCAGGCAATTATCAGGTACTCTTTAGTTGGACGGTTTTCGATAATGCAACATTGCACGTTCCCCTGTCATCCCTCGAGGCCTATCAGACCGCCCGAGCATGGGAGAATTTCTATCAAATCGAGACATTTGCCACCCTTGACGACGCGCTGAATGTACCCGGCGGCACACTTCACTTCGAGTCCACAGGCGATTATCCGTGGATCGTGATGCAGGAGGGTGATGACATGTATGCCCAGTCGGGCAACGCGGGTGTGTCAAGCAGCACATCGGTGCTGACGGCCACTGTAACCGCGGCCGATGGCGATATCCTGGATTTTGACTTCAAGGCATGGGGCGAAGGCACGTCAACCTTCTGGGATAGATGCTCGTTCTACATCAACGGCGTGGAGCAAATCGCTTACGGTGCTTACAAGAACGTCAACTGGGAAACCTATTCGGTGAACTTGCCCGCTGGGGAATGCACCCTGGAATGGAGATACAGCAAGGACAGCAGCGTGCATCCCGAGGGCGACTTCTTCGCGATTGACAACGTGGTGATCAGGTCCAACTTTGTCCGTGGCGACGTGAACGGCAATGGCAACGTGAACATGGACGACTTGACGGCGCTGATCAACTACCTGCTCACAAGCAACAGCACAGGCATCAATATGGCCAATGCAGCCAGCTGCGACATTTCCAGCAGCACCACCGTGAGCATGGACGACCTGACGGCCCTGATCAACTATCTGCTCACCAACACGTGGCCGTGATTTAGGCGGCTATCGCCGCCGTGGAGGGTGTAGCGAGGAGGGTGTAGGGAGGCATCCGCATTCACTCGTTATTGAAGACAACTAGGACAACTAGAACAATTTGGCATCCGCATTCCTGAACGACGGGGGTGCGGATGTTGCTATTATAATAAACGCGGATTGCGCGGATTATCGCTGATTTTTAAAAAACTATTCGCGTAATTCGCGTTAAAAAAAGAACGCGGCAGCACTCAGAAGATTCAGACTTTTCAGTTGTTTTTT
>CACZVR010000006.1:43172-46134 GCA_902784675.1 uncultured Bacteroidales bacterium
TGGGCTGCGGATGCTAAACTGAAAAATTGATGACTGAAACTTGAAAACTCTCAAAAAAAATCACTATATTTGCCGAAAATCTAACGAATCGAAAATTATTAACCATAAAACATAACGACTATGAAAAAGAAGAATTTACTCCTGCGTCTGCTCGTCCTGGTGACGGCCATGATGTGCTCTCTCGGCGTCAAGGCTGCTGTCGAGGCCTATGCCAACTACACGCCGTCGAACACGACGCTGACGTTCTACTACGACAACCTGCGCAGCAGCCGCACAGGCACGACCTACGACCTGAATACGGGTTCCAACGATGCCGGTTGGGACACTGACGGCACCAAAACCGATGTGACCAATGTGGTCTTTGACCCGTCGTTCGCTGATGCTCGCCCGACGTCCACCTTCGATTGGTTTTACTTGATGGGGAATCTTCTGAGCATCAAGGGAATTGAATATCTGAATACCAGCGAGGTGACCAATATGGGTCACATGTTCAATGGCTGCTCTAAATTGTGGATTCTTGATGTGAGTCATTTCAATACGTCCAAGGTGACAGATATGCGGAGCATGTTCAGAGATTGTTCTAATTTGACGAGCCTTGATTTGAGCAGTTTCAACACGTCCAAGGTGACAAACATGTATGGCATGTTCAATGGCTGCAGCAATCTGCGAACCATCTATGTGGGTAATGGTTGGAGCACGGCGGCCGTGACTAACTCTACTTATATGTTCGCTAACTGCACCAGCCTGGTTGGCGGCCAGGGCACGACCTATGATTACAGCCACACTGACAAAGCCTATGCCCACATCGACGGCGGCACCAGCAATCCGGGCTACTTCACCGATATTAATACAACTATGCCCTATGCCTGCTACACGCCGTCGAACACGACGTTGACGTTCTACTACGACAACCAGCGCGGCAGCCGATTGGGCAGAACTTACGACCTGAACACGGAAAACAACTTTCCCGGTTGGCGCCTTGACTTCAACATGCAATTTGTGACCAAGGTGGTCTTTGATCCATCGTTCGCTGGTGCTCGCCCGACCACCACCTTCTATTGGTTCTATCTGATGATAAATCTGGAGTCCATCACGGGATTGAACTACCTGAACACTAGTGAAGTGACAAATATGGGTAGTATGTTCGCTTACTGTCCAAAATTGGCAAGTCTTGACGTGAGTCACTTCAATACGTCCAAGGTGACCGATATGTGCAACATGTTCAATGAGTGTTCAAGTTTGACAAGCCTTGACGTGAGCGGTTTCAACACATCCGAAGTGACCGATATGAAGGACATGTTTATTAGATGCAGTGGCCTGACGAGCCTTGACGTGAGTCACTTCAACACGTCCAAGGTGACCGATATGAGTTACATGTTCAGTGAATGCAGTGGCCTGACAAGCCTTGACTTGAGCCACTTCAATACGTCCGAGTTGACCAGTATGGAATCGATGTTCATGGCGTGCTCAAGTTTAAGAAGCCTTGACTTGAGCGGTTTCAACACGTCCAAAGTGACCGATATGGGATATGTGTTCGATGACTGCTATAATCTACGGACTATCTATGTGGGCCATGGCTGGAGCACGGCGGCCGTGACAAACTCAGACAATATGTTCAAATACTGCTCCAGTCTGGTGGGTGGCCAGGGTACGACCTACAGTTCCAGCCATGTGGATGCGGCCTACGCCCACATCGACGGCGGTACGAGCAACCCAGGTTACTTCACCGTCGGTACCGAGGCTTATGCCTGCTACACGCCGTCGAACACGACGCTGACGTTCTACTACGACAACCAGCGCATTATTCGCACGGGCACGACCTACGACCTGAACATGGGCGCCAACGATCCCGGTTGGAAAACTGACGGCACCGTTACCAATGTGACTAAGGTGGTCTTTGCCCCCTCGTTCGCTGATGCCCGGCCAACGTCCACCTACTATTGGTTCTACGGCATGCAAAATCTTCAAACCATTGTGGGCATGAAGGAATACCTGAACACCAGCCAGGTGACTGATATGAGATGTATGTTCATTCTCTGCTCTGGTTTGACGAGCCTTGACTTGAGTCGCTTCGACACGTCCAAGGTGACCGATATGTCTTCCATGTTCTCTAATTGCTCAGGTTTGACGAGCCTTGACTTGAGCAGTTTCGACACGTCCAAGGTGACCGATATGTTTTCCATGTTCTCTAATTGCTCAGGCTTGACGAGCCTTGACTTGACCAGTTTCAACACGTCCAAGGTGACTGATATGAAATACATGTTCTTTGACTGCCAAAATCTGCGAACTATTTATACGGGCAGTGGTTGGAGCACGGCGGCCGTGACGTCCTCATCGATGATGTTCTTTAACAGCACCAGCTTGGTGGGCGGCAAGGGTACAACCTACAGTTTCTCCAACCCGGCGGATAAGACCTACGCCCACATCGACGGAGGCCCCAGCAACCCGGGCTACTTCACCGACAAGAACGCTGGCCTGCGTGGCGACGTGAACGGCAATGGCGACGTGAACATGGACGACTTGACGGCGCTGATCAACTACCTGCTCACCAGCAACAGCACGGGCATCAATATGGCCAATGCCGCCAGCTGCGACAGTCCCAGCAGCACCACCGTGAGCATGGACGACCTGACGGCCCTGATCAATTATCTGCTCACCAACACCTGGCCGTGATTTAGGCGGCGATAGCCGCCGTGGAGAGTGTATAAGGCGGCTTCGCCGCCGTGTAGGGTGTAGCGAGGAGAGTGTAGGGGGGCATCCGCGTTCACTCGTTATTGAAGACAACTAGGACAACTAGAACAATTTGCATCCGCATTCCTGAACGACGGGGGTGCGGATGTTGCTATTAAATAAACGCGGATTGCGCGGATTATCGCTGATTTTTAAAAAACTATTCGCGTAATTCGCGTAATTCGCGTTAAAAAAAGAACGCGGCAGCACTCAGAAGATTCAGACTTTTCAG
>CACZVR010000007.1:0-42696 GCA_902784675.1 uncultured Bacteroidales bacterium
ATTTGTCCACAACGTGGTTCGTCCCATCAACGCCCAGAACGGCGACCTGCTGCCCGTGAGCGCATTCAAGGGCCGTGAGGACGGTACTTGGGATGCCGGCACCGCTGCCTATGAGAAGCGTGGTGTGGGTGCCTTCGTTCCCGTTTGGAAGGCCGAGAACTGTATCCAGTGTAACAAGTGCGCGCTCGTCTGCCCGCACGCTGCCATCCGTCCCTTCGTCATGGACGAGGCCGAGGCTGCCGCTTCTCCCTTCAAGGAGAGCGACAAGCTCAAAGCCATCGGCAAGGGCTTCGAAGGCATGACCTTCGTGCAGGTTGTTGACGTGATGGACTGCTTGGCTTGCGGCAACTGCGCCGACGTTTGTCCGGGCAAGAAGGGCGAGAAGGCTCTCGAGATGGTTCCCATGGAGGGACACGAAGAGGACCAGAAGCTCTGGGACTACGCCATCAACAATGTCAAGAGCAAACAGCACCTCGTGGACACCAAGTCCAACGTCAAGAACTCGCAGTTTGCTCAGCCGCTGTTTGAGTTCTCGGGCGCTTGCTCGGGTTGCGGTGAGACTCCCTATGTGAAGCTGATCAGCCAGTTGTTCGGTGACCGTCAGATCGTTGCCAACGCTACCGGTTGCTCCTCAATCTACAGCGCTTCGGTTCCCTCGACTCCCTACACCGTTAACGAGAAGGGTCACGGTCCCGCTTGGGCCAACTCATTGTTCGAGGACTTCTGCGAGTTCGGTCTGGGTATGACCATCGCCGACGAGAAGATGCGCGCACGCGTCCTGGGCTTCGTCAAGGAAGCTATTGAGGATGCTACCGTTGCTGCCGACGTGAAGGCCCTCTACAAGGAATGGGTTGAGAATTTCAACGACGGTGACAAGACCCGCGAGTTGAGCGACAAGATTCTCGAGGCCATCGAG
Organism: uncultured Bacteroidales bacterium; assembly: GCA_902784675.1. Taxonomy (GTDB): domain Bacteria; phylum Bacteroidota; class Bacteroidia; order Bacteroidales; family Muribaculaceae; genus Sodaliphilus. The sequence continues at coordinate 917 of CACZVR010000007.1, forward strand.
CACAGCGACAATCCCGCCGACGCCAAGGTTCGCGAGCTGGGTCAGTACCTGGTTAAGCGTTCGCAGTGGATCATCGGTGGTGACGGCGCTAGCTACGATATCGGCTTTGGCGGTCTGGACCATGTGATTGCCAGCGGCAAGAACGTCAACATCCTCGTGCTCGACACCGAGGTTTACTCCAACACCGGTGGTCAGGCCTCTAAGGCTACCCCGATTGGTGCTATCGCCAAGTTTGCTGCTGCCGGCAAGCGCGTCCGCAAGAAAGACCTGGGTCTGATTGCCAGCACCTACGGCTACGTTTATGCCGCTCAGATCGCAATGGGCGCCAACGACGCTCAGTGCCTGAAGGCCATCCGCGAGGCCGAGGCCTATGACGGTCCTTCGATCATCATCGCCTACGCTCCCTGTATCAACCACGGTATCAAGGCCGGTATGGGTAAGGCTCAGGCCGAGGAGAAGGCTGCTGTTGCTTGCGGTTACTGGCACCTGTGGCGCTACAACCCGCAGCTCGAGGCCGAGGGCAAGAATCCCTTCACCCTCGACAGCCCCGAGCCCAACTGGGACGAGTTCGAGAACTTCCTCAAGGGCGAGGTTCGCTATGCATCGGTACTCAAGCAGTATCCCGACGAGGCAGCCGAATTGTTCGCAGCCGCTAAGGAGAATGCCCAGTGGCGTTACAACAACTACCGCCGTCTGGCTCGCCAGCAGTGGGGTGTTGATCCTGAGGCTTAATCAGCCCGTCAAACCTGACATTAACACTTGGGGCAGGAAACACGCGTTTCCTGTCCCAAGTTTTCTTTACCCCCTGTACCTCGTCCCGTTCCATCCGTTTCGTCCGTTTCGTCCGCGTATGCGCGTGTGAGAAAACCCAAGCGTTTTTCATACATAGAAACCGTCCCCAAAGCGGTCACCTTACGGCAGCGAGGCTCTCGTCAATCCAGTTGGGCCCGAATCAGGCACAGAGCGCGTTATTCGTGGCGGCAGCTACTATTTGAAGGATCCCACCTACTGCCGCGTGTCCTGGCGTATGGGGTCTGACCCGGTTCCCGAAAACCACAACAATAACTACCCCATCGGCTTGCGCCTCGTCCTGGATGAGGTTGGGCGTTAGGAGTTAGGCTTTAGGCGTTAGGTATTACCAACTAAGGACTAAGGACTAAGGACTAGGGACTAAAGACTAACAATTAAAAAGTCTAAAAAAAGATTACAATATTTGGCACATTGATGACAAATACTTATTTTTGTAACCTTGAAAATGACACTTTTTTGTCACAAATTTCATTAGATAACCAATTAGTATAGTATTCATTATGGGTTTACTTGACGAACTTCAGAGAAAATTGGAAGAGGCTGCCCGTCAGGCACAGCAACAGCAACAGGGCGGCGGCGGTTCCGTCGGTGGCAACGAGATCCCCAACCCCTGGGATAACGGACAACCGACTCAGCAGCAACAGGCGCCCAACTATCCCCCCGGCTATCAGCAGCCGCAAGCTCCCAACCAGCAGCAGTATCAGCAGCAATATCAAGCTATCATGCAGCAGATGCAGCAACTGGTTCAGCAGGCCTATCAGCTGGGCTACCAGTACGGCGTTCAGTTAGTCCAATCGGGCGGCTATCGTGCCGGCCTGATGGACGAGCAGGAAGAGAAGTAGCCTTCTGAGCTACTGTCTATATTACCACATCGCACCACTACACTGCCTTCTCTTCAAGGCAGTATAGTGGTGTTTTGCACCCTCAACAGCCAACTGAGAAACACAACCGATATACATCACGAAAGCGATTTCACACCTATAAATCAATACAATAAGCCTCTTGGTAGCATATACACACATATACATTTAAGAATGCTTCCTTTTATCATGGCATTATTTTGGGTAATTTTGCAGAAAACAAAACGACATGAAGAAACTCCTATTCATAGTGCTCATCACTTTATTTGTCGGCTGCATCCAGGTAAACGACGCCCCCCTTGCAGGTGAAGATGAAGCATTGGTCACCTTGCTCAACCAGTTGGACCAATGCCAGGCAACCGGGGACAGGGAAAAGCGGTACAACTTGTACTCCCAGATTGCTGCCGAATATGAGAAAAAGAACTTGACCGAGTTGCAGAAACACTATCAGCTGAAGATGCTGAGCGAAGCCGAGGCCATGAGTAAGGACAACAAGCGACAAGGACACAAGCTGATGGCCGAGGCCCTGCAGCAATTGGCCACAGCCCACATGGTGGAGGGAAGTCTGGACAGTGCTTCAATCGAGGCCCGTCAAGCCTATCGATTGGCCCCGAAGGACACCTTGGATTTTCGTGCCCAGACGCTCCTGCTGCTGGCTCAAATCCATCTCATGGCCGAAGAGGGGGACAGTGTGGAGCATTACATCATGGAGGCTAAACGCATCTATCCCAAGGTTGTTCAAACCGACCTGTACCGCATCTCACATGCCTATGGACTCGACCTGCAGGGCAGAAATGAGGATTTGATGGCAGTACTTCCTTCCTATATCGCCGAGAGCGGAATCCACGGGCAAGCCGAATTGACCCGCCTCTTGATGTACCATCATCAGGAAGCGAATCAATGGCACGAGGCCTATGACGATGCCATTAGCTTGATGGACGTTACCGACAGCATCGCAAGGGGTGAGACCTCCGAGAACATGGCACGAATCCATGCCCTGCAGCATGAGCGACAGATGGAATTCCAGCGAGCCGAACGCAAAGCAGAACAAGCACGGCTCTATGTCATCATCATTGCGGTGCTGTTGCTGCTGTTGGCGGCTGCCGTGGCCGGGCTCTTCTATCGCCACAAGGCACGAATTGCCCATGCCAGGGAGCTGGAGGCCATGCGTCTGTCGGAAGTCGCCCAAACCAACGAGAACCTGGTGCGAGAGGAGAATATCAAGCTGCAGCGCCTGTACTACGAGCACCTCTACGCCATTATTCTGCCCATCCTCAATGCCCATCGCGGCAAGAGCGGGCACATCAACCTTGAGGAGTCGTCTTGGGAACTCATCGAAAAAAACACCGACATGGTTCTTCCCGGATTCACTTCCCGTCTGCGCAAGCAACATCCCTCACTAACAACCGAGGACGTGCGGTTTTGCTGCCTGCTGATGATGCGGGTGCCCAACGCGTTGTTGGCCGATGTTTATGGCATAGCGCCCTCGTCGGTAGCAGTAAGGAAACAACGCATGAAAAAGAAGCTGGATTGCGACATTCAAAACCAGACTATCGAGAATTATCTAAATCAATACATCATATGAAAAGAATACTATTCACACTCTTTTGCCTGTTTTCACTTTTGATGCAGGCACACGCAAGCAGCATTTGGGAAGAAGGCTCTCAATGGGACGTTTACTACACCGTTGAAGGAGATAGTGCCGGGGATGTCACCACAGATGAGGTTATGGTGACCTATCGTCTGCTGCAAGCCGAAAATCACTATTTGGCTCTTGAAAAGACCGTCACCATTAATGGTGTATTAGAATCCACTCAAGTTCAAGGCTATATTCGCAACGACGGTGATACGGTCATCTATGTTCAGCCTGTCTTGGAAAACGGGAGCATTGGTGATGAATGCCTGCTCTATGATTTCCGTAAGCCATACGAATACGGCGGCACTATTAGATATGGAGTGACTGGGGGCGAGATCAGGGAAGAATACATTGATTGGCAAGAAGACACCTTGGATTATTACATGATGAACAATGGAGACCAGCACTGTCTGCCCGAATGGAAAGGCATCATCTATCAATATGGCTACATCGGAGGGCCAATGGACCTCTTCCTGTTGGAGGCTGCACCTGGAAAGACGAATAAGCCCAAGCCCTCCAACATCAGTCATGTCATCTTCTCCACAAAAGGAAAGCCCAAGAATATTCCGATGAATGGTGAAGCAGACGAAGAAGATGTCATTATTCCTTATGATGAGATGTTGACCGACGGCACCAAATGGGAATGCTTGGCAATAGACACCGAGCAACCTGACCTCAAGAGCACTTACACCATTCAAGTCAATGGTGACAGTCTCATCGGTGAGCGACGCTGCAAGCAGATTTATTCCCCTGAGTATGAGATCCAAAAGGCCATGTTCGAAGAAGGACGCAAAGTGTATATCGTTCATGAGGATGGCAATCTAGAGGTTCTGCTCGACTTTAACCTGCAAGAAGGCGATATACTCGACGACGAGACGACCGTTGTTGCTGATGAATGGGATCAAGAAAACCAGGGCCATCACTACCGGACCATCACCATTGACATGGGATTTGACTGCGAGTCTTACTTTGCAGGTGACACAGCGCCATGGGCCTATGATCTGATTGAAGGCATTGGTGCCAGCAAGGACCAATACCTCAAGCAACGCTTCATCAATGAAGAAAACACCTTCTCCTATCTGCTGCGTTGCTGGAAGGAGGGCACGCTTGTCTATCAGGTCTCTGGATACAGTTCCGTTGATGAAATACTGACCGAAAGTGAATCTCCCATGATCTATGACCTGCAGGGTCATCGCTTACGCACAATTCCGCAAAAAGGCATTTACATCATCGGCAACAAGAAGGTCATCAGCAGGTAGAAGACTGGCAACCTTTTTAAAAAACGATAATCCCGTGTGACTTCGAGCTGCACGGGATAGTTGTACATATACCACCAGATATACATCTATTTCGGGCCTATCCGACTGTGCTCCAATCCATTTACCCATCACACAACATGACTGGGATATACATCTTGTTCACGGGCAATTTTTGCGGCAAAATCCCCAGTAATTTTGCAGTAAAAACTTGCGTCAAATTGATGGAAAGATTGGACTTGAAAGCCTATCAAAATCTGAATGAATCATTCAGCCCAAAGATGGTTTACCGCGTCGGTGTAGATTGCGGCTTCTTTGTCGAAATGAATTATCTGGTGAATGCCATGATTTATTGTCTTGCCCATCACATAAGGTTCCAACTCTATTCAGCCGATGCCAATTTCGGGACAGGCGTGGGCTGGACTGAATATTTCAGGCCATTTTGTGAGGAAGTGCACGAGAGTTTCCACCAAAAATACAATTTTCACAGGCTGCCATCTTGGCGACGTGTCCTGGAACTGTGTCGAAGCCAACGGTCTTTAGGGCCTGCAGCCTGGAAAGTCAAGAAGACCGTGAATACCTTCATTGGGCGAGTCGTGTCCTATCGCGCTTATGGAGAAAAGGTATTGTTCGCACAAGATGTCCCCAATGAACCAGTAGAGTGGTGTGTTGTTCCCGAATTGGGCATCGATGGCGACTACATGAGTACATTCGCTCTGCTGGCACGCATGGTCTGGCGCCTTCATCCCGACATTCAACGGCAGGAGGACAGCTATAAAACAATGCTGACACTGCCACCCATTTACTCGGGTGTTCAGATCAGGGGAGGAGATAAGGTAACCGAAACAAGATTGATTGATGGCAAAACCCTTATCGAGAAGTTGAATCTTCTCGATGGAGATAGCCTGTTCATCCTGACTGACGACTATCGCCAATTCCTTCAGGCCCGAGAAGATTTCCCAAAACTCAAACTATCGACCTTGTGCCAGGAGGATGAAACGGGTTATCATCACAAGCGGTTTTGTCAAGAGGACTCCCAAAGCAAGAAGAAAGCCATCACGCGACTGATCATTTCGGCCGATTTGCTGCTTTCCAGCCGTTCTTTTGTGGGCAGCATCACGACGGGGCCAAGTGTCTTTATCCTGAAGCTGCGACATGGCGATCCACGGGTCCGGGCCATCGATTGCCCAAAAGATGAGCTGCCAGCCGCCTTGCAACTGCCCATCAACACCCGAGCCAGAATCTCAACGAGAAACCTCAAAAAGTCGCAATAACCAACTGACAAGCACCACATTAACCATTACACAACCTTGTGTAACACAACATTGTGTAATACAACCTTGTGTAATACAACCTTGTGTAAAAAACACTACACAACCTTGTGTCAAGAATTTTACACAACCTTGTGTATTAAAGAGTCTAGAGTGGTCTCCCACAAAAAACGACAAGGGGCAACGCAGATGGTTGTCCCTTGTGCTATTGATGACGGATTGTTCGTTTTATCCGTTTCGTTCGTTTCGTTCACGCATGCGCGTTAGGAGTCAGGAATGGGCATCAGCCACCTAAAACCTAAAGCCTAATGCCTAATGCCTAAAGCCTAATTTAGCCGCACTGGAAGTACTCGTTAACGAGCTGGGCGGTGCGCTTGGGATCGTGCTCGATGTCGTGACGCAGGGTGCGGTCGTTGAACGAGCGCAACTCGGCGATGATGCCGTCAATCATGTGGGCGCTGAAGACGTTCTTCTCCTCGAAGGCGGCACGCAGCTTGTCCAGGCAGTCGGCACTTGCCACGCAACTGTCGGGCAGGCAATCGAGCTCGTTCAGGCGGTCGGCGTTGGCAGCATCGTGGATGTTCACGTCGACATAGGTCTTGGCAGCCAGTTCCAGAGCGTTCTCCATCTCAAAGCCGTGGCGGCAGGCTACGCACAAGCCAGCCAGCAACTGATAGATGTCGGCCGAGCCGTCCGGTGAGCGCATCTCGACGGTCTGCTTTTGCGTCGTGTCAAACTTGTTGGCGGGTTCCAGCGGGTTGGCGGTGCGGCACATGTCGGCGCCAGCGGTCCATCCCAGAGGCACGCGCACGAGCACCGAGCGGTTGCGGTCACCCCAGCACACGTTGGTGGGAGCCTCCTGGTGGGGCACCAGGCGGAAGTAGGACATCGGGTTCTTGTTGCCAAAGGCGGTGATGGCGGGAGCCAGCTCCATCATGCCGGCGATGGCCTTGCGGGCCTCGTCGCTCAGCACGCCCTTGTCGTTGAGCATCATGTTGCGGCCGTCCTTCATCATGCGCATGTGGATGTGCAGACCCGAGCCAGCCTTGCCGGTGGTGATCTTCGGCGCGAAGGTCACGTTCAGGTTGGCGCGGAAGGCCAGGTTGCGAATCACCCACTTGGCCACCATCAGCTGGTCGGCAGCGTCGAGCACGGGCACGGGCAGGAACTCGATCTCGTTCTGCTCATACACCACGCCGTCCTGCTCAAAGTTACCCACCTCGCTGTGGCCGTACTTGATCTGACCACCAGCCTTGGCGATATAGTCCATGCAGCGCTGGCGGAAGTCATTGGTCTTGGCATAGGGCATCGACTCGTGATAGCCGTGCTGGTCGCGGGCGGGATAGTAGTCAACCGAGGGACGGATGACGTAGTACTCCAGCTCACCCATGGCCTCATACTCCATGCCCGTGGTCTCGCGGAAGGCCTGTGCGGCTTTCCTCAACGTCTGCTCGGGAGAGCTCTCCAGCGGGTTGCCGTCCTTGTCAAAGAACGAGCACAGCAGGCACAGCGTGGGAATCTCGGCAAACGGGTCGAGGAAGGCGGTGCTGAACCTGGGCAGCACATACAGGTCGCTCGAGCTGGCCTGGATGAAGCTGAACAGGCTGGAACCGTCCACGCGCTCACCACACGACAGGATGGTGCGCAGATACTCCTTGCTGCTGATCACAAAATTCAAGGTTTTCAACTTGCCGTCGCCGCCGGGGTACATGAAGTTGACCATGCGGATGTTGTTCTCCTCAATGAAGCGGATGATGTCGGCCTTGGTGAACTCTTTGGGCTCTTTCTGCAGGTAGGCCACTACCTGATTGGCGTTAAGCGCCAGAATTTCGTTTTCCAATTTCTGATAAGATGTTAGGCTTTCAGCAATACGCAATAGCTCATGGCTGAGAAGCAGGTTAATTAATGCTTTCTAGTTTTTTGCAAAGGTAAGCCTTTTTTCTCACAATGAAATCTTTTTTGATAAGAATAATGAACGCGAGTTGAGTTTTCGTTTGGTTTGGTTTGTTTGCTATATATATAAAAACAAACAAATCAAACAAATCAAATAAAATTGTGTCATCTCATGTTTTGACACAACAATTTCAATTAAATGAATACTTAACTGTTTGTTTCGTTCGTTTCGTTTGCGCGTGTACTTGCGGATGAAACGGACGAAATGAACGAGCGGAAAATTATTGAGTAGAGTATATATTTATTTTGTTTGTGTCAGAACTTGCGGTGACAACAACCGTTTCGTCTGTTATCCGTTTCGTCCGTTATCCGTTTCGTCCGTTATATATATAATATAGGCGGACGGACGGAAAACTCTTCAGACATCATGGGTGGTGCTCGCAGCAAAACGGGCACCGCCTTTTTTATTGCGTATTATTCCGCTGCAAAACAATGTCATTCAAACAGAAAGGTGTAACTTTGCACCAACCACCGCAAACAGCATAGCGGATTCACTTGGATGTTAATCATGATTCACGACAGTTTTATTCATTTTGCGAAATTAAAATAAGTGACCGATGGATATGGAAAAAACGATTTCAATTTTGCTCATGGCGATAGCATGCTGCCTTGGGTCGCTGGCACAGGAACTGCCGCAGTTCAAGCCCAGTGCCATCGAGGGGTGGAGTTATAACAACCCTGGGGTGGAACTCTCGTCGACAAACGTGTCCAACGGGGCGATTGTGCTCTATGTCAACAGTCAGGGACTGGTGCTCACGCTCACCTCGCCCGAGTTCTCGTGCCATGGCATCGACAGCATCGCGGCCTCGGTCATGTGGTATATAAAACCCTCGAGCATGAACGAGCCGGAATTCAGTCTGGCAAAGACAGCATTGACGATGGCCATTGATGATGTCGAGGGACACCCCCTGGACTCGGTCACTTGTGTACCCCCCGAGATGACTAGCACCCAAACGCTCACGATGACCCTGGCGGTTCCCAAGGGGCTGCAACAGGCCAGACTGCGCTTTGCGGCATGGAATGCCGACAGGGAGAGCTGTGGTGCCATCAAGCGGGCCCTGTTCACCGCCATTACAGCCTCACAGCCTCATGGCGAGGTCATTCCCGGCGATGTGAACGATGACGGCCATGTGGGCATGGACGACTTGACTGATCTGATCAACTACATGCTCACTTCACAGGACAACGGCATCAATCTGCAAGCGGCCGATATGGACCACAACGGAGTTGTCGGCATGGATGACCTCACCGACCTGATCAACTACCTGTTGTTACACTGATGCTCACTGCGTTCGCAGTGTATAAGGCGGCTATCGCCGCCGTGTATGGGTGGAGGGTGTAGGGAGGCATCCGCATTATTTCACAGTCCTGATCTCTCATTTCTAACACGCGTGCGCGTAAACAAAACGGACGAAACGGACGAAACGAACGAAAAAGGCTTTAGACATCATTTGGAGGATTCCTCACTCTTCACTCCTAACTTGTTGTCTCAGTCCGTAGAACATCACCACAGCAAAGCAGACCAGAGGCACGACGAATGAGAGGTTGACGGCGGGCAACAGTTGCACATCGCTGTCGATGATCATCGCCTGGACTGCGGGCAACACACTGCCGCCCAGAATCGCCATAATCAGTCCTGCCGAGCCCACTTCGGCATCCTTGCCGACTCCGCCCAGAGCGATGCCATAGATGGTGGGGAACATCAGGCTCATGCAAGCCGACACACCCACCAGGCAGCACATGCCCACACGGCCGCCCACCACGATGACACCACACAGCAGCACCATCGCCAGGGCAGCAAACACTGCCAGCAAGCGTCCGGGCTTGAAATACTTCATCAGACCGATGTTGACAAAGCGCATGAGGCAAAACACCACCATCGCCACGATGTTATAACGCTGGGACAGCACCTCGGCAGCCTGCTCACTCATGCCCTCGGCCATGAAAACGCGGGTGCCATACTGGATGATGAAGGTCCAGCAGGTGATCTGCGCGCCCACATAGAAGAACTGCGCCACCACACCATTGCGATAGGAGACATTGGCCCACAGCCGCTTGACGGAGGGCAACAGGGGAGCATGCCCCCTGTCGGACGCCTGCCGCACGGCAGGGATGCGCACAAACAGCAGCACCACGAGCAACAAGATGAGCACCACACCCAACAGAGCATAGGGCTGGACGAGCACGGCGAGGTCGCTCTGCTTCAGCGTCTCGAACTGGGCATCGCCCAGGGTGGCACGTTGCGACGTGTCGAGCGGGGAGAGGCGCGCCTGGATGAAATTCATCGCCACAAACATGCCCGCCAGCGACCCGATGGGGTTGAACGACTGGGCAAAGTTGAGGCGCCGCGTGGCTGTCTCGGGGTCACCCATGAGCAGGATATAGGGGTTGGCAGTGGTCTCGAGGAACGACAGGCCGCAGGTGAGGATGAAATAGGCAATCAGGAAGGGCGCAAAGCTGCCCATCGCCCGCGCAGGGATGAACAACAGCACACCCAGAGCATAGAGCGCCAGGCCCAGCACGATGCCGCTCTTGAACGAGTGGCGACGGATGAACAGGGCAGCAGGCAGCGCCATGCAGAAATAGCCCCCGTAGAAGGCCACCTGCACCAGCGCACCGTCGGTAACGCTCATGCGGAAAATCTTGGAAAAAGCCTTCACCATGGGGTTGGTGATGTCGTTGGCAAAACCCCACAGGGCAAAGCAGCAGGTCACCACGATAAAGGGCAGCACATAGCTCACGCCCTCGCGCGTCACCAGCAGACGGGATTTCTTATTGTTATCGCTCATCATCACTAATCACTAATCACTAATGCCTAAAGCCTAATGCCTAAAACCTAAAGCCTGAAAATGCACTCCATGAGCTGCCACTTGGCGGTGGAAGGGGCCGACGGGTCACAGCCCTGGAAGCGGGCGACATAGGCCTCCCACTCGGCCTGACGCGGCAATGAGGCCAGGCGGGCGTTGTCCTTTTCCCAATCAAAGTCATCGACGGTGTCACAGATCATGAACAGGCGATTGCCGTGGATGTAGATCTGCATGTCCAGGATGCCCACACTGCGGATGCCCGCTTGGATTTCGGGCCACACATGTGCGTGAGCCTCAACATATTTCTCGATCATCTCGCGGTCGTCCCGCAACTCAAGGGTTTGGCAATAGCGTTTCATTTGTTTCAGTTTTATTTTTTAAGGTCTCTAAGGACCCTAAAGACTTTAAGGACCTTAAGGTCACTTCTAACTCCTAACTTCTAACTCCTAATTATTAAAAGGATTGCGCCGTCGGGGAAATGGTCACGGTCGCGGCACACGAGCGCCAGGTAGCCGCCTCCACCAGCTCCGGGCATCTTCCACGCCAACACACCATCCATGGCACTGTAGCGGTCGATATAGTCCTGTACACCGGGCTGAATCATTGCGGGGAACATCGCCACCTGGGCCTCGAACGAGGCTTTATAGGCGGCAGCAAAGGCGTCTAGGTCGCGGCGCTGGATGGCATCCCAGCAACAGTCGGCAGCGGCAGCCAGGGCACGCACCTTGACGGGTGTGATGTCCTTGCCCTCGACCACGCTGCAGCCGGGACGGCGCGGGAACATGGGAATCATGCACAAGTGGTCCTCGAGCCAGCCCAGCAACACGGGGTCGCAAGTGTATTCTATCTTCTCGGGCCAGAAGGTGCCGTCATAGTAATGCCGTGAGAGGCCAGGCACACAGATGCCGATGGCGTCCTGGGCACCGCTCACGATACCGTCGCTGCGCTCAGGGTCATTCTCGAGGCAAAAGACCAGACGTGCCAGCATCTCGGGGTCCATCGCGGGCAACTGGTAGGGCCACACCCGCTTGATGGTGTTGCGCGTGCTGGTCGACAGGCCGCAACGCTCGCGAATCTCGAACGTGGGCTCCAGCGAGATGGTCAACGCCCAACCGGGTGCATGACACGACACATAGGGCTGGTCAATCCAAGTACCCGCCAGGTCAAGGCGGGTGGGCAGCTGACAAGTGGATTGCTTGAGCGCTGTGCTGCTGCGTGCCTCCAGGCCCTGGGCGGGAACACGCTGGAGCACGATATACTCCATGCCACGCTCACGGCACAGCTGCCGCTTCTCGTCGCGGTCACCGTCCTCGTTGACGACCAGACAGTCGGGCTGCACAAGGTCGAGCGTGGGCAGGAAATCCAGGAAACCGCTGCCCGCGTTGATATAAGCCTCCTTGACATAGCGGATGGCACGCACCATGAACAGGCGCTCCTGCTCGCTATACACGGTCTTGTGGCCCTTGAGAGCCTCGATGGTCTTGTCGCTGCCGATGCCCACATACAGGTCGCCATACTGCGACGCCTGCCTGAAGAACTCCACATGCCCCGAGTGCAGCAGGTCATAGCATCCCGACACAAAAACTTTCTTCTTGCTTGTTGCCACTTTTCAATCAGATTGGTTTGTGCTACAAAGGTACAATTTCCAGCCCACAATAGCAGCATGAAGGGCGGAAAAATCACTTCCGCCCTCCACATCATGGTTTAACGGTTTAGCAGCGCCATTCACTCGGGCACGCTCTTGAGGGTCTGACGAATGTCCTCGTCGCTCACCCTGTGGTTCATGAGGTCGCCGTTCAGATACTGGTCATAGGCGCTCATGTCGATCAAGCCATGCCCCGACAGGTTGAACAGGATGACCCTGGCCTCGCCCGTGCGCTTGCACTTCTCGGCCTCGCGGATGGTGGCTGCGATGGCGTGGCTCGACTCGGGGGCGGGGATGATGCCCTCGGTGCGAGCAAACAGCATACCGGCCTCGAAGGACTCGAGCTGAGGAATGTCCACACCATGCATCAGCCCGTCCTTGATGAGCTGCGAGATAATCATGCCGGCACCGTGATAGCGCAAGCCGCCAGCATGGATGTTCGCCGGCTTGAAACTGTGGCCCAGGGTGAACATGGGCAACAGGGGAGTGTAGCCGGCCTCGTCGCCGAAGTCATAGCGGAACTCCCCTCTCGTCAGTTTGGGGCAACTCTCGGGCTCGGCAGCGATAAACTCGGTCTTCTTGCCGTCCTTGAGGTTGTGGCGCATGAAGGGGAAGGCAATGCCGCCAAAGTTGGACCCGCCGCCAAAACAGGCAATCACCACATCGGGGTACTCGCCCGCCATCGCCATCTGCTTCTCGGCTTCGAGTCCGATGATGGTCTGATGCAGAGCCACATGATTCAGCACCGACCCCAGGGTGTACTTGCAGTTGGGGGTCGTCGTGGCCAGCTCCACAGCCTCGGAAATCGCCGTACCCAACGAGCCGGGGTGGTGCGGATCGCGGGTGATGATGTCCTTGCCGGCACGCGTGGACATCGAGGGCGAACCCGTCACTGCGGCGCCAAAGGTGCGCATGATGGACGAGCGGTAGGGTTTCTGCTGCATGGAGATTTTCACCTGATAGACAGCCGACTCCAACCCGAACACCGATGCGGCATAGGCCAACGCTGCGCCCCATTGCCCGGCTCCGGTCTCGGTCGTGACGTTGGTCATGCCTTCCTGCTTGGCATAATAGCACTGGGGCAGGGCCGAATTGACCTTGTGAGACCCCAACGGGTTGACCGACTCGTTCTTGAAATAGATGTGAGCCGGTGTCTGCAATGCCTCCTCAAGGGCATAGGCGCGCACCAGCGGCGTGCTGCGATAGGCTTTATACTTGTCCATCACCTCTTCGGGGATGGGGACGAAATCGTGCTCGGTGTCAAGTTCCTGGACGCAACACTCACGCGGAAAGATGTGAGCCAAATCGTCCACCCCAAGGGGCTGCTTGGTGCCGGGATGAAGGGGTGGCATGGGTTTGTTGGGCATGTCGGCCTGGATGTTATACCATGCGGTGGGTAACTCGGTTTCCTGAAGGATGAATCTTTTCTGTTTCATTTTGGTTATTTGATTAAGTGAATAATGATAATTTACGGGCCAGATAAATCTGAAGGCCTGTCGCAAGCACGACAGACCTTCATGATTGGGTTGCAATTTCATTGTTGCACACGGTCAGGCGACTCACGACTTTTTCAATCTTGAGCTACGCCACCACCAATATGCACAATTTATTCTCATTTCTTACAATCTTTGCATGTAATTGCGATGCAAATGTATATTATTTCTCAAATACCAACCAAATAATTCGACAAAAATATCACAATCAGACCCAAGAACTATCAAAACCGATATGTTTCCGACATGCCTGAAAAGAGGAAAAGGAACGGTAACAATCCTCCTCAACATCGGGCATGCAAAAGGACTGGCGGCACGAATCCAAACCCTACCTGCACACCATGCGGCATGATTTCGATTTGGTATGGTTTACCCTAAAAAACTGCTGTATTTTTGCTTTTGTGTTTAATTTGCACTAACTTTGTAGGTGAATACTGAACACTAACCAATAAACAGAATATCATCATGTACACTCAAGAGAACGGATTCTACATCGCTCACGGCCCCAACGGCCCCATCAGCATCCTGGGCAACATGGCCAACCGCCACGGACTCATCGCCGGTGCCACGGGTACGGGTAAGACGGTGACGCTGCAAGTGATTGCCGAGAGCTTCTGCAAGGCGGGCGTGCCCTGTTTCATGGCCGACATGAAGGGCGACCTGTCGGGCGTCAGCCAGCCAGGCAAAATGTCGGGTTTCATCGAGAAGAGGCTGCCCGAGTTCGGCATCAACCAGGAGGACCTCAAATTCGAGGGCTGCCCGGTGCGGTTCTATGACGTCTATGGTGAGCAGGGTATCCCCATGCGCGCCACCATCGGCGAGATGGGCCCCGACCTGATGGCCCGCATCCTGGGCCTGAACGACACCCAGGCCGGCGTGCTCAACATTCTGTACCGCATCCTCGACGAGAGGGGAGTACTGCTCGATGACGTGAAAGACCTGCGCTCGGCTCTGGACTGGCTCTCCAAGCACGCCAAGGAATATACCACCCAATATGGCAACGTGGCTCCCGCCAGCATCGGTGCCATCCAGCGTGCCCTGCTGCACCTCGAGAACCAGGGCGCCGACAAATTCTTCGGCATCCCCTCGTTTGACATCATGGACCTGCTGGCCACACGCGACGGCATGGGCGTGCTGAGCGTCCTCGCTGCCGACAAGCTGATGCTGCAGCCCAAGCTGTACTCCACCTTCCTGCTGTGGCTGTTGAGTGAGCTCTACAGCACGCTGCCCGAGGTGGGTGACCTGGAGAAGCCCAAGCTGGTCTTCTTCTTCGACGAGGCTCACATGCTGTTCGAGGACACGAGCAAAGCCCTCACCGACAAGATCGAGCAAGTGATCCGCCTCATCCGCAGTAAAGGTGTGGGCATCTTCTTCATTTCGCAGCTGCCCACCGACATTCCCGATGTGATTCTGGGCCAGCTGGGCAACCGTGTTCAACATGCCCTGCGAGCCTACACGCCACGTGACCAGAAGGCCGTCAAGGTGGCAGCCGAGACCTTCCGCGCCAACCCCGAGTTCAAGACCGAGGACGCCATCCTGCAACTCGAGACCGGCGAGGCATTGGTTTCGTTCCTGGACGAGAAGGGTGCCCCAAGCGTCGTTGAGCGGGCCAAGGTGCTCTTCCCCTTGAGCCAGATAGGCGCCATCACCGAGGGGCAACGACTGGACATCATGAACGCCAATAGCGACATCAACCGCAAGTACAAGGAGATGCAGGAACGCGAGAGCGTGTTCGAGGTGTTCGCACGTGAGGCCGAAGCCGAGGCCAAAGCCGCCGAAGAGGCTGCTGCCGCCAAGGAGGCCGAGAAAGAAGCCGCCAAGGCCGAGAAGTCCAAGAAAAAGGAAAAGACCATCTGGGACAAGGTGTGGAAAGCCGTCGTCACGGCCGTGACAGGCACGCTGGCTACCATAGCAGGCAAGAAGGTCTCGGACGCCATCACAGGCAAGAAGAGCAAGGATACGAGCGTCAAGGACGCTGCAGGACGGGCCGTCAAGAATGCCACCAGTGCTGCAGGACGCCAGATCTTGCGCGACGTTCTGGGCAACCTTGTCAAGTGACCTATCGGCCCTCCAGGGCAACCCTGCTAGTTGTCACGCGCACACACGAACGAAACGAACAAAACGAACGAAACAAACAAAAACCGGCTCGCATCTTGACTGCGGGCCGGTTTTCACATCATTGTCTTAGTTGTTTTACTGAAGTGCTTAGTGTTTGATTGGTTGTCTGTATCTTCTCTGTCTCTCACTCACGGTTTGCCGGCAGCCATTCGATAGCAATGGTTTGGTTTTATCAGGTATTGTTCTACTATTAATTAATGTGCGGCAAAAGTCGTTGTCAAAATATTGGGCTGCCGGCAAAACCTAATGAGTGAAATCTTTATCTGTTATTCATTATTGTTACGGATGGTCGGCTCAAACTCATCAAAGCGGCCATCGCTGTAGAAAACGAGCATCTTGACCACACGGCGGTCAGCGACCTCGGCTCCGCGCTTGGAACCATGTCCTGCAGCCGCAGTGCTGCGCATGATGCTCTGGATCGTCTCGGACATCGACGAGGGTGTCGCCATGCGTTGAGGAGATTTCGCGGCAGGACGATAACCACCCTCCGAAGGATCATCAAAGGAGATGGCCTTCAAACCCGACTCATCATTATTATTATTAAGATGGGCAGTGCCGTTAGTCATCTCTTCAACCTGGCTGTCGTTTCCGTCAAGATTATCAACGTCACCATTGAGCATCTCTCCGTCACCAAAAAGGAGCCACATGATGTTCAGGGATGGATATGCTCGATGAATCTTGGAGATCACCTCGTCACTCACTTTCTTGTTGCGACCATTGAGCAACTGAGAAAGTGTCGGGCGCGGGATGACACAAGTGTCAGCAAACTGAGAATTAGAAATCCCAGTGTCGCCAAGAAACTTTTTTAATCTCGATATTATATCCATTTAAGAACAATTTATTTCACACGCTCAAGTGAGCGAGAATGTCAAAATTCTGTCCCAAAAATTTTCTGACCCCATACATCGACTTGAAAAACCCCTCGAAATCGACTTCGGATGTCAAAACATGCTGTTTGCATATTTTAATTTTGGGATTGCAAATTTAGAACGAATAATTGAATTCACCAAATTTCTAAACGAAAATTTTTCAGTTTGCAATTATATTTTCCAAAAAGTGGAAACTTTTAGGGGCTTACATTAGTATTGGGTTATTATACAAAGTAGAACATTAGGTATTATAGTGTAACATATTGGTATTTAGTAGATTATATATAACAATTACAACTCAAAACACACCACACCCAGGGTGCGCATGGATATATTAAGCACCACTAGAGGTTTTTGTTATAAAATGCTCATTTTCAATGCGTTGTAATGGTTGTAAAAATTTGTTAATGTGATTTTTTGGTGTATTTGTAAACTTTTCATCTGTAAATTTCTATTTTTTAAGCCCTGTACACAAATACAAACAGTGCCCAGGTGATGAAAACGGCCGATTTCGAGATCCAGGGGCTCGTTTTTGAACGCAAATCAGGGGTCGTTTTCAAACCAGAATTTGCCGTTGGCAAATTACCAATTTTGATTTTCTGAGACCTCAACTCGATTTCCTTGCGTTTTTCTGAGCCCCACCCTAATCTCATGCGAAATATTAAAATTTGAACGATTCTAGGACACTTTCGGAGTTTCCTCTATTCGTCAATAACCTAGTATTTATCGCAATTTCAAGCGATTTTTGGCCTATAAAATCATAGACTATTTCCTAGCCGAAATAACTGAAAAATCATGGATTTTTGCCATTTTGGGGCTCTGGACGTGATTTTAAGCCAAAACCAGCCAAAAAGCGACTTTTTGACCAATTTTTGAAACAGGAATCAGGGGAGAGAAAACGGCCTTTCTGTCCCACTCTACAAGCAATTAGAGCAAAATTCCAGAAAACAAGATGATGTTTTTTTTATATTTTTTTCACGGTTTTAAGGCTACCCTAACCTGGATTTTTCGACGCAGATTGCGAAATTTTCTGACCCAAAATCGGTGCGATTTTTAAAAATCGGGAAAATTTTGACGGATTTTAGAGGCCTAATTCGGGCTTGAGGAAGCGTGCTGTGACCGATGAAGTGGATTGAGCAACCTGCTCGGGAGTGCCACAAGCGACCACTTGTCCTCCACCCCGTCCCCCCTCGGGACCCATGTCGATGATATGGTCGGCACACTTGATGACGTCAAGATTATGCTCGATAACGATGACGGTGTTACCCTTGTCAACGAGACGCTCAAGCACACCCAGCAGCACCTTGATGTCCTCGAAGTGCAAACCCGTCGTCGGCTCATCAAGAATATAGAGGGTCTTGCCCGTATCTTTCTTGGCAAGCTCACAGGCCAACTTCACTCGCTGGCATTCGCCACCCGACAAAGTGCTTGACGGCTGACCTAATTTGATGTACCCCAACCCCACGTCCTGGAGCACCTTGATCTTGCGCAGGATTGACGGCACGGCTTCAAAGAACTCCACAGCCTGGTTGATGGTCATGTCCAACACATCGGCAATGGACTTGCCCTTGAACTTCACCTCAAGGGTCTCACGGTTGTAACGCTTGCCGCCACACTCTTCACAGGGAACCAGCACGTCGGGCAGGAAATTCATCTCCACGGCCTTGTAGCCGTTGCCATTGCACTTCTCGCAACGGCCGCCGCTCGTGTTGAACGAGAAACGTCCGGGTTTATAGGCACGAATCTTGGATTCGGGCAAATTCACGAAGAGATTGCGTATATCGGTGAACACGCCGGTATAGGTAGCGGCATTGGAACGCGGTGTGCGGCCCAACGGTGCCTGGTCGACGGTAACCACCTTGTCCACATGCTGCAACCCATCGACGGTGTCATAGGGCATGGGCGCCGTGTGTGATCGGTACAACTTTTGACTCAATATGGGTTGCAGTGTGGCATTGACCAGCGTGGACTTGCCACTGCCGCTCACACCGGTGACACAGATGAACGTGCCCAACGGAAACGCCACATCGACATGCTTGAGGTTATTGCCACGACAGCCCGTCAAACGCAGGAACTTGCCATTGCCCTCACGACGCTTGTCGGGAATGGGGATGGAACGTGTTCCGTTCAGATAGTCGGCAGTGAGCGTGTGCTGCTGCAAGAGCTCGTCAGGCGTGCCGGCAAACACGATGTTGCCGCCCTTGCGACCCGCCAGCGGCCCGATGTCAATGACATAGTCGGCCTGCAACATCATTTCCTTGTCGTGCTCGACCACAAGGACGGTATTGCCGTCATCACGCAAGGTCTTCAAGGAATCAATTAGGCGCTGATTATCACGCTGATGCAAGCCGATGGAGGGCTCGTCCAGAATATATAGCACATTGACAAGGCGTGACCCGATCTGCGTGGCCAACCTGATGCGCTGGCTCTCGCCACCCGACAGTGACGCCGAGTTGCGGTTCAATGACATGTAGTCCAGGCCCACCTCGAGCAGGAAATTCAGGCGTGAACTGATTTCCTTGACGATTTCGCGCGCGATTTCCCATTGGACGGGCGTGACGTGATTGTGAAGGTCTTCAATCCAGTCCCTCAGTTCGTTGATATCCATCGCCGCCAGTTGGGCGATATTTTTGTCGTTGAGCTTGAAATGCAAAGCCTCGCGGTTGAGGCGCGCGCCGCCACACTCGGGGCACACGGCTCGCGAGAAAAACTGCCCCGCCCACTTTTGAGCGACACTGGTGGCAGTGTCGTCCTGTTGCATCTCGATATACTTGATCAGACCGTCAAACGTCAGAAAATAATTGCTGGTGCTCAAGGTCTCGGTGCGCAGGCTCAGCCGCTCGTTGGTGCCGTTGAGGATGTCGCTGAGGGCCTCCTCGGGCAACTCGTTCAACGGTGTGTCGAGCGTGCACCCATATTTTTCACAAATGGCTTGTATCTGCCAGAAAATCTGAACATTCTTGTATTTGCCCAACGGCAGAATGCCGCCGTTGCGGATGTTCAGCGTTTTGTCCGGCATGATCTTGTCACGGTCAATGATGTTCACATAGCCCAACCCCTTGCAGTGCGGGCAGGCACCCAGTGGCGAGTTGAACGAGAAATTGTGCGGTGCCGGCTCAAGATAGGAAAGACCTGTGGCGGGATCCATGAGCGAGCGGCTGTAATAGCCCACCTCGTCGGTCTCGGCATCCAGCACCATCAGCTGGCCGTTGCCCTGCTTGAAAGCCAGATCGGCCGTGTCGGCAAGGCGTTTGAGGTCCTTGTCGGCAACCTTGAGGCGGTCCACCACCAGTTCCACACTGTGGTTGACATAGCGGTCCAGCTTCATGCCGAAGGTGATCTCACGCAGCGTTCCGTCCACACGCACGTTGATATAGCCTTTCTTGCGCAGGTTCTCGAACAGGTCCTTATAGTGGCCCTTGCGGTTCTTGACCAGCGGTGCCAAAATATAGATTTTGCGACCCTGATAGCGCTCGAGTATGAGATTCAGGATTTTCTCGGTCGTGTATTTGACCATGCGCTCGCCCGACAAATAAGAATAGGCGTCGGCGGCACGGGCATACAACAGACGCAGGTAGTCATAGACCTCGGTCGTCGTTCCCACCGTGCTGCGCGGGTTGCGGTTCACGGTCTTCTGCCCTATCGAGATGACGGGGCACAGCCCGGCAATCTTGTCAACATTGGGGCGTTCAAGCACACCCAGCATGTTGCGGGCATAGGAGGAGAAGGTTTCAAGATAGCGCCGTTGCCCCTCGGCAAACACGGTGTCAAACGCCAGCGACGACTTGCCGCTGCCGCTCAGTCCCGTGATGACGGTGAGACGGTAATGCGGTATCTCGACATCGATATTCTTGAGGTTGTGGACGCGAGCGCCCAGCACTTCAACACTGTCTATCTCCTGCCCGTTAAGTTTCATGACTGATATCTTTGCTCCTAACTTCTCACTTCTAATTCCTCACTCAATCAATGACCCAGTCCTTGTTATAGGCGGTAAATGTGCGTTTGCTGCGGTATAGCTCTCCAGCCTTGGGGATGCGCACCTTGTAGGTCTTGCCGCTGGTGTTAGTCAGCTTGGTGGAGCGAATCCACGGATTGGCCTCACGCAGTTGGGCATAGGTGAGCCCTTTGCCCTTAGCCCAGTCTATCCAACTAGCGACAGAGCCTGTCACTTCAACGGTGGTATAATCCACTGGTTGCCAAAGGTTTTTGCGCGAGAAACGGTAGCCGTAGCGCTTGGGCGACTCCATCACCAACTTATAAGCGATAATACGGAACACATAACGAGAAGTTTCCTGCACCAGATAAAGGTCGAACGAATTGTCCACACGTTGCTTGGACAACTCATTGGACAATCGCTGCATGCCGGCGTTGTAGCTGGCTGCGACAGTGGGCCAATGTCCATATTTCTTGTAGGCGGCTTTGAGGTACTTGCAAGCGGCGACGGTGGATTTCTCGGGATCATAGCGTTCGTCCACATCATCGTTCACTTCCAGACCATAGTCGCGACCCGTTCCGGCCAGCAACTGCCAGATGCCTGCTGCCTTGGCGCTGGAGTAGGCGCTATAGTCCATCGAACTCTCGGTCACTGCCAAATAAAGGAAATCCAACGGCACACCCTGCTCTTTCAAAATTTTGGCAAGAGCGGGGAAATAGCGATTGGCACGTTTGAAACACAGCTCGGTGGTCGTCTGACCATAGATGATGCTTGTCAGCTCGCGGTCCAGTCGCTCGGCCATGTCCAACCGGTCAAAACTGACTTTCTCACCAGCAAAAGTCACCGACATGGGGATGTCGGGGCTCGCAGTGACGCTGAACACCGGCGACTGTGACGTCGGTTTGCTGTATTCTTTCTTGAGTTGTGCCTGCATGGTGGTCGAAACCGCCAGCAGCATCGCTATCACTATGATTTTCTTCATGTTATTGTTTTTCCCTTTATCTCTTATCCACAAATTGCGGCTTTTTGCCGCAATCTGTATTTATCTTTTATCCGCCTGTCGAGACGCTGCTATCGGCACCGCCGGCTCCTCTCTTGAAACGCAAGATGTTGATGTCACCGCGCTTGTTCCACTTCCTGCCGTCACTACCGGTGGCTGTAATCACATAATAGTAAACGCCGGTGTCAACCAGTTTGCCACGATAGTAGCCATCCCAACCGCCACCTGGGTCGGTATACTCATACACCAGATTACCCCAGCGGTTGTAAATCCAGCAGTGGAAATCAACCAGCGATTTGTAAGAAACCTTCCAAACATCATTGATTTCCGAACTCGTTCCGGGAGAGAACACATTGGGACACTTCAGGTCACTTTCGCTCACCGTGATGGTGTAAGTGTCGCTATAGGACTGGCAAGTGCCTGAAGCATTAGCGACCATATAGCGCATGTAATAGGTACCCCATTCATTGAAGACATAATCCACCTCGTTCTGGTTATATTGCAAGATAACGTTCTCAAAGTCAGGATCGGTCGCCATTTCCCACACGCGATAGACGACAGCGTCGGTGTCATAACCGGTGAACACAATGTGTACCGGAGCCGAACCGCCCAAGCCGCTAGGCAAGCCTTCCTCGTTATCATTGTCGCGCACTTCCTGCTCAGCCGTGGTTTTGCAGCTCACCGCCTGGGTATAGAAATACACTTCCGGGATGGTTTGCACCAGTTCCTGGTCCCACTCTTCCAGGAAGCGGTCACCAGTAAGCACAAACTCGGTGTTGCACAACGGCGGGGCAATCTCCACACCCTGGTCCAACGCAGCAAACGATTCAACTACAGGCTCCTGTTGCCAATGAGTGCTGTCATCCCACACCAGCGTGTTATACTTGAGTTTGATTTCGCGGTCCAGAACTTGAGGAAGGCCGTTGATCTCATAATAAGAAATGGGATCCCCTCGACCGTCAACATTGAACGAGAGCAAGGTACACGGTGCCTCGTCATTGTAGGACATGTCGTTAAGTTCCAAGTAGTAGTCGGCATAATTCACCACCCAGCAATAAAAGGGGTTAGTGCCTTCGGTAATAATATAGCCCTTGTTGGGAATGATCTTATTCAGAGTGGTTGCCATTCCATTCCAGCGGACATTGGGAACAGGCTCCTCAATTCGGTGACCGTTAACATAGTCATAGTTATCCCATTTCGCGGGTTGACCGGTCGACGAATTGTAGGTCATAGTCACCCCTTCAGTATCATACACGACATAGATTCTGTTCAGGCTAGTATGGTTGTCCGACAATCTTATCTCAATAGTGGGATAGGTTCCCGTCATTCCGCCGGTAAACTCCACTTGGCCGCTCGCCGACAACAATGCCAGCGCGGCCACCATGAGCGAAACCAATTTCTTGTTCATAGTGCGCACTTGATTTTTCTTTTTTAAATAACGTGAAGCCACGCTCGTTATTGCCCCGGGCAGAGAACAATCAAGCAAAACTGGCTTTGGTTTTGGAACACGCCACTGCCTCAAAGGATGATGCCGATGACGGCGTTGATATCGGCAATGTTCACCTCGCCATCGACGTTCACGTCAGCCAGACCTCCATAGATGTCGGGACCGCCCAAAATGATACCGATGATACAATTCACATCGGCGATGTTCACCTCGCCATCATGGTTCACATCACCACGCAGGACATCATTTTTACCGGTTAAATAGCCAGGATCGCTCGATCCACCGTCAATGTGGGCACGGGTGACATCCACATAGTGCTCATCATAAACCGTGCCTTGGCCACCGACAAGACTGGTGCAACCATAGAACATATTATCCGATTCGGACACGGCACCAGTACGCCAACCATAGCCGGCATAGATAGTTTCCAGATGCTTACAGCCATTGAACATGGATTCCATGCTGGTCACATTCGAGGTGTTGAAGCCATTCAAGTCAAGGTTACTCAATGTTTCACAGCCAGCAAACATGCGTGCCATGTCTCTCACTCTCATGGTGTTAAAACCGTTCAAGTCTATAGATTCCAACGATTTGCAGCCCTGGAACATATATTCCATTTCTGTCGCAGACAAGGTGTTGAAACCGCTCATGTCAAGGGACCTCAACGAATTACAACCGTCAAACATCCAACCCATGTATCGCACACTGTCGGTCTTAAAGCTGCTCAGATCAAGTGAAGTCAAATATCTGCAACCGGCGAACATGCCAGCCATGTCTTTCACACGGTCGGTCTTGAAGCTACCCAGTTTAAGGGAAATCAACGTATCGCAGCCCGAGAACATGCGTGCCATGTTTGTCACATTAGAGGTATTGAAACTGCTCAAGTCAATAGTGGTCAACTTTTTACAGCCAACAAACATGGCCCACATATTTGTCACGCTATCGGTGTTGAAACTACTCAAGTCAAGGGACCTCAAAGAATCACAGTTAGCGAACATTCTTCTCATATCTTTCACCGAGCTGGTGTTCAAATAGTTGAGCCCAGCAATAGATTTCAGCTTATTCATCCCGCGGAACCAACTGTTCGTGGATGTGGGACGGGCTGCGACAAATGTGGAGTCAATCTGCACCTGAGTGACACGCTCGGCATATTCAGACCAACCAGGATTAACCGATTCAGCACTTAACAGATAGGTTGTGCCCGGGCGAAGGGAGCGCTCGTCATCGTAGTAGAACGTCAACGCCGTTTGTTCGGCAGGAAGCACTGCATAAGCAACTCTTTTGACCGAGAGATAACCAGGATCGTTTAAGCCACCGTCAAAATGGGCATAGGCGACATCCACATGATTCTCATCATAAACTGTACCGTGCTCACCCACAAGCTTGATGCAGCCATAAAACATTTCGTGAGAATCGGTCACTGAATCTGTACGCCAGCCTTTGCCGGCATAGATTGTCACCAAATTATTGCAGTCATAAAACATGCCCTTCATGTCTGTCACACTCGGGGTATTGAAGGCACTCAAGTCAAGAGATTTCAAGGAACTGCAGCCTCTGAACATGACTCCCATGATTGTCACCTTCGAGGTCTTAAAACTACTCAAGTCAATGGATGACAAGGAGCTGCAGTCATAGAACAAGCCTCCCATGTTGGTCGCATTCGAGGTGTTAAAGCCTCTCAAGTCAAGAGAATCCAACTGTGTACAGTATTCAAACATGCCTCCCATATTTATTACATTCGAGGTGTTGAAGCTTCTCAGGTCAAGAGTTGACAAGGATCTGCAATTATTGAACATGACTTGCATATTTGTCACTTTCGAGGTATTGATGCCACTCAAGTTAAGGGATGTCAAGGACCTACAGCCAGCAAACATGGCACTCATGTCGGTCACATTCGAGGTGTTGAATCCACTCAAGTCAAGAGAATCCAATGAACTGCAACCAGTGAACAAGCCTGCCATATTGGTCACTTTAGAGGTGTTGAGACCACTCAGGTCAAGGGAATCCAAGGCACTGCAACCACTGAACATGAATTCCATGTTGGTTACATTCGAGGTATTTAATCCACTCAAATTGATGGATTTCAAGGAGCTGCAGTCACTGAACATATATCCCATATCGGTCACATTCGAGGTGTTGAAACCACTCAAGTCAAGGGATTTCAAGGATTGGCAATTATAGAACATGCCTGTCATGTTTGTTACCGAGTCGGTCTTTAAATATGTAATTCCAACGATGGAGTCAAGCTTTTCCATTCCGCGAAACCAATCTTGAATGGCATTGGAACGGACTGCTGCAAATGTGGAGTCAAACACCACCTGAGTGATGTTGACTCGTATCTCATACCAATTGGGAACACTATCCACCGAATTCACCGAAAAGGACGTGCCGAGGCGGGTGCTGCGCAGTTCATCATAGTAGAACGTCAGCGTGCTGTCGGCCTCGATATATACCGTGTAGGCCTCTTGCGCCATGGCTGAAATTGATACAAACATCAGCAACAGCAGCATCAGGCATCGACTCATGGATATCCTAAGATTTATTGGTCGTTTCATCGTCAATATGTTATAGTTAGGTTAATCATTTCATTGATTTACACTGCAAAGATAGTGCAAGCCGAACATAGTGGCAAGAAAAAGCTTTTTTTCTTGCACTATTGAGGCGCAGCCTATCTTCGGCACCAGCCAAAGTAGTGCAAGCCGAACATAGTGGCAAGAAAAAGCTTTTTTTTTGCACTAACGTTTGCCTTACGCAAGGTGGGCGACGCCTCAACTACGCTCAAATAAATTTGGCATTGTATTCGGGTTGGATATATTCCTCACGCTCAACAATGAAAACAAGCTTTCATTGTTCTCGCTTAATCGGGAATTTTGCACTACCTTTGCAGGAAATTTACACATATTATATATAACATCGACGATGGAACAAAACGATATGATGAACGGAATGCCGCGTCGCGAACGCGCTGTGATGTATAAACGCGATTACAACTGCTGCCAGGCTGTGTTGCTGGCATTCGCCCAAGAACTGGGCCTGCCCGAGGAACGCCTGCTGGCGATGGGTGCCTGCTTCGGCAGTGGCATGGGCAGCATGGATGAGACCTGCGGTGCCCTGTGCGGGGCACAAATGGTGCAGGGCATGTTGCGCTATGACGGCCGGCGCCTCAACCCCCAGGCGAGCCAGTTGCGCGCCGAGTTTGAACAGCGTTGCGGCGCCACCCGCTGTAAGGACCTGAAAGGCGTGGGAAGCGACCGGGGCGTGCTGTGCTCTTGCGAGGATTGCGTGCGCAATGCGGTAGAAGCGCTCGAAGAATCGCTTTAGGTTTCCAGGCAAGAACAGCAAGAAAAAACTACATTAAAACATAGTAGTTAATTAGTGAGATTTTAGTAATTTTGCAGTCCAATTAACGAGCGTATTTTATCAAGATTTATAACTAACTATCTAACATACTGATACATCATGGGATGGTTTTCATTCACTCAAGAAATCGCTGTCGATTTAGGAACAGCCAACACCATTATCATCCATAACGACCGCATCGTCATCGACGAGCCGTCGGTTGTCGCACTCGACTCCAAGACCAACAAGCCCATCGCCGTAGGTGAGCGTGCCCGCGAGATGCACGGCAAGGTGCATGAGGGTATCCGCACCGTGCGCCCCTTGAGCGACGGTGTGATCGCCGACTTCAATGCCGCCGAGCACATGATCCGCGGCATGATCAAGAAGGTGAGCGCCAAGAATCACTGGTTCTCCCCTTCCCTGCGCATGGTTGTCTGCGTCCCCTCGGGCTCTACCGAGGTTGAAATCCGCGCCGTGCGCGACTCCAGTGAACACGCTGGTGGCCGCGACGTCTATATGATCTACGAGCCCATGGCAGCAGCCCTGGGTATCGGCCTCGATGTTCTTGCCCCCGAGGGCAACATGATTGTTGACATCGGTGGCGGTACTACCGAGATCGCTGTGATTTCGCTGGGCGGTATTGTGAGCAACAAGAGCATCCGCACTGCCGGTGACGACCTCACCGAGGACATCCAGGAGCACATGCGCCGCGCCCACAACGTGCGCGTGGGTGAGCGCACCGCCGAGGCCATCAAGATCAACGTCGGCTCGGCGTTGACCGACCTGGGCCCCGACGCCCCCGAGGACTTCATCATCCATGGTCCCAACCAGGTGAACTCGCTGCCTCTGGAGGTTCCCGTGACCTATCAGGAGGTGTGCCACTGCATCGAGAAGTCCATCTCCAAGATCGAGGCTGCCGTGCTCAGCGCTCTTGAGCAGACGCCCCCCGAACTGTACCAGGACATCGTTCACAACGGTATCTTCCTGACTGGCGGTGGTGCCCTGCTGCGTGGACTGGACAAGCGCTTGACCGACAAAATCGGCATCGAGTTCCATGTTGCCGAGGATCCCTTGCACGCTGTGGCTAAGGGTACAGGCATCGCACTGAAGAACATCAAGCACTTCAAGTTCCTCATGCGTTGATACTAAGGCATTAGGCTTTAGGTGTAAGGCTTTAGGCAACCACCCTAAAACCTAAAGCCTAAAGCCTAAGACCTAAAGCCTACGAGATGAATAATCTGCTCAACTTTTTCGTCAAACACTGTGCGTGGTTCATTTTCGCTATTTATGTGATTTTGAGCCTCGTGCTGTTGTTTAAGGATAACCCTTACCAGCAGAGCGTCTTCCTGACCTCGGCCAACTCGGTGAGCGCCACGGTCTACAAGGCATTCAACAGTGTCACGTCCTATTTCCACCTGCGTGACATCAACGAGAGCCTGCAAGAACGCAACGCGACGCTGGAGATGGAACTGATTGAGCTGCGCAAACAGATGGCAGACCTTTCTCTGCTCTCGCCCGACTCACTGCGCCAATCCAATCTGCATCAATACAGTTTTGTGATGGCGCACATCATCAGCAACAGCATCGCTCAACCCAACAATTACATCACCATCGACCGCGGACACATCGATGGCGTGAGCCCCGAGATGGGCGTCATCGACCAGAACGGCGTGGTGGGTATTGTTGACGTGGTGGGACCCCATGCGGCAAGGGTCATCTCCTTGCTCAATCCGCACATCAGGCTCTCGTGCAAGCTGCGCGACAGCGGCTTCTACGGCAGTCTCGTGTGGGACGGCAAGAGTCCGCAATATGCTGTGCTCGAGGAACTTCCAAAGCACATCACCTATCACAAGGGCGACACTATCGTCACCAGCGGATACTCGGCAGTCTTCCCCGAGGGCATCATCGTGGGTACCGTCATGGGCCTTGCCCGCGACATGAGCGACAGTTTCGTGTCGCTGCGCATCAAACTCACGACCAACTTCAGCCAGTTGAGCAACGTGCGTGTCATCACCAACAGCATGAAGGAGCAGATTGACGCACTGCGCCGTGCCGAGCAAGGTATCGACACTGCCGCCAACATCCAGACACGCCCCGAGCTGAAGCCTGAAATCATCGACATGCTGCCCGACGAGAAGCCTCAAAAACCAGCTAAAGTCGAGAAAAACGTGAAGCCCGAGAAAAACGAGGGTTCTGAGAGTCCTAAGGGCACCGCACCTGCCAAAGAACCGGCTTTGCCCGTTGAACCTGTTGTAACACCCGAACCAGGAGGAGAATAGCCATGACCAAGACTGTGATACAATTCATCGTACTGTTCTTTGCCCTGTTGCTGCTGCAGCTGGTGTGCAACAAGATTGTGCTGTTCAACGTCGCCATGCCTGTGGTGTTCATCTACCTCATCCTCAGGTTGCCTGTCAATTTGCACAGCGGTTGGGTGCTCACCATCGCCTTCTTTACAGGGCTGATTCTTGACATTTTCAATAACACACCCGGCATGAACGCCCTGGCCTGCACCATCTTGGCAGCTGTGAGGCGCCCGGTGCTCAACTTGTTTGTCTCGCGCGAGAACGACATGAACATCCCCATCCCGTCGGTGGACTCGATGGGTGTGGGCGATTACTTCAAGTACATGGCCACGCTAGTCACCCTGTACTGCACGCTCATCTTCCTCATCCAGGCTTTCACGCTGCACAATTTTGTGCTCACGCTCCTGCGCATTGCCAGCAGCAGCGTTTTGTCGATAATCATCATTTTTGGGTTGGACACATTAGTGAGCACTCGCCGTGAGAAAAGATTATAATCTCGAAAAGCGCAAATTCGTCATCGGCGGATTCATCGTGGCGATTGTGCTCATCTACATCGTCCGCTTGGTCCAGCTGCAGGTGTTGGACAACACCTATAAAGCCAATGCCGACAGCAACGCCTTCATGGAGAAGGTGATTTATCCCTCGCGCGGTCTCATCTATGACCGCAACGACTCGTTGGTGGTTTATAACACGCCCGAGTATGACTTGGTGATGATTCCCAAGGATGTGGTTCCCTTTGACACTATCGACTTTT
The DNA here is from genome assembly GCA_902784675.1 of uncultured Bacteroidales bacterium. Lineage (GTDB taxonomy): Bacteria > Bacteroidota > Bacteroidia > Bacteroidales > Muribaculaceae > Sodaliphilus. Next base: position 30,415 of record CACZVR010000007.1, read on the forward strand.
GCAACACGTTGAAAATCAGCCGCAACGAGTTTGACCGACGTTGGGAAGAAATGCGCAAAGGCCGCAACTACTCGGCCTTCACCCAACAGGTGTTCATGAACCACCTCACCCCCGAAGATTACGGGCGACTGCAGGAGAAACTATACCGTTTTCCCGGATTCTATATCGTGCAGCGCATCCTCAGGCAGTATAACTACCATGTCGCCGCCAACGTACTGGGTGACATCCGCGAGGTGAATGCCAGGGACATCGAGAATGACAACTACTACCGCCCCGGTGATTATACCGGTGACTTGGGCATCGAGAAGAGTTACGAGAAATGGCTGCGCGGTGTCAAGGGCAAGGAAATCCTCATCCGTGATGCAACGGGCAAGATCAAGGGCCGCTATAACGATGGTGCCGATGATGTCGCACCTGTCGCCGGCAACAACCTCAAACTCAGCATAGACATCGGCTTGCAAGCCTATGGCGAAATGCTCATGCAAGGCAAGGTGGGCGCCATCGTGTGCATCGAGCCTAAAACAGGAGAGATTCTGGCGTTAGTGTCCAGCCCCACCTATGACCCTGCCCTGCTCATGGGTAAGGAACGCGGCAAGAACTATGGCGAACTGGTCAACAACCGCCTCAAGCCGCTCTATGACCGCTCCATCATGGCGGCCTATCCTCCAGGATCAACCTTCAAGCCCACCCAGGGCCTCATCTTCCTCCAAGAGGGCATTATCACCACAAGCACCGCCTACCCCTGCCGTCGCGGTTATGTCAACGCGGGTTTGCGCGTGGGATGCCACGGACATCCTTCTCCCCTCTCGTTGAAACCGGCGCTGCAGACGTCGTGCAACGCCTACTTCTGCTGGGGCTTCAAGCACATGATGGATAACCGCAAGAAGTATGGTTCGACAGGAAAAGCTTTCGAGGTGTGGAAAAATCACATGGTGTCGATGGGCTATGGCTACAAGTTAGACATCGACATGCCGGGCGAGAGCCGAGGCTTTATCCCCAACACGGCCTTCTATGACAAGTTTCACAAGAAGGGCAAGTGGACAGGGCAATCCATCATCAGCGATGCCATCGGACAGGGCGAAATCCTCGCCACACCGCTGCAGATCGCTAATCTGAGTGCCACCATTGCCAACCGCGGTTATTACATCACCCCTCATGTGGTGAAGAACATCGAGGGTGTGGGCGTACTCAAGAAAAGCCTTCAGCGGCACGACACCGACATAGACAAAAATTACTACACCCACATTGTCGAGGGCATGCGCATGGCCGTGCTGGGAGGTACTTGCACCGGCGCCAACATTCCTGGTCTTGACGTGTGCGGTAAGACGGGTACCGCCCAGAACCCTCATGGACGCGACCACTCGATATTCATGGGATTCGCTCCGATGAATGACCCACAGATCGCGGTCTGTGTCTATGTTGAGAACGCAGGCTTCGGTGCCACTTTCGGCGTACCCATCGGGGCATTGATGATCCAACGCTATCTGCGCGGCAACTCACCCGGCCTGCAGGCTCAAGGTCGCGCCATGGCAAGTCGCCACACCATCGCCTACCCCAAGGCCAAGAAAACCAATTCCGGTAACCAGACCGACAAAAATAAATCAAAATCAACTAAACCCGCATCAAACGATGGAAGTCAGGAATGAAGATGAGAATACCAACCTGTTGAGGTCGGTGGACTGGTTTACCATCGTCCTGTACCTCATCATGGTGATCGCAGGTGCGGTGAGCATCTATGCCGCCACCTACGACTATGATCGTGCGAGCATGTTTGACCTGAGCGAGTACTCGGGCAAACAGTTCTTGTGGGCCGGACTCTCGTTCCTCATCGGTTTCTCACTGTTGCTGATTGACAGGCGCATCTATGAAGCCTACGCCTACCCGTTATATGGTTTCATGATACTGTTGCTCATCATCACCTGCTTTGTAGCGCCCGACATCAAGGGCTCGCGCTCATGGCTTGTGTTCGGCTCGATGAGTCTGCAGCCCGCCGAATTTGCTAAAACGGCGACTGCATTGGCGCTGGCGAAACTATTCAGCACCTATGGCTTTACACTCAACGGTTGGCGCAACTATGCCATCGCGTTGGGCATCATCGTGCTGCCAATCCTGTGCATCATCCTCGAACGCGAGACAGGCACAGCACTGGTTTACACTTCGCTCATCTTTGTGCTCTATCGCGAGGGCATGTCAGGATTTGTGCTGTTTGCCGCATTGATGGCAGTCATCTATTTTGTTGTGGTACTAAAATTTGCCGCCCTCACCCTCATGGGCATTCCGTTGGGCATGGTCATCGCTTTCATCATGGTGATGACACTCGTCGTCGGGATGCTGCTGGTGTATTGCCGCTCATGGATTCTGGGACGCAACGTGCTGCTGGGCTACCTGGTGGCAGGCGCCATCGCTGGCGGCCTGACATTGGCAGGGGTGCACGTCAATGGCTATGCCTTCTTCTTGCCGGTCATCATCCTGTCGCTGCTCTACTTGTTGTGGGGTATGTTACATGATGACTTGAAGAAGGTGCTCATCACCATCTGCTTTGCCGCCGCATCGCTTGTTTTCATGTTCACCGTGAGTTTTGCATTCAACAAGGTGCTGGAGCCGCATCAGCAAACGCGCATCAAGGTGACCCTCGGCATCGAGGAAGATCTGCGTGGTGCAGGCTACAACGTCAACCAGAGCAAAATCGCCATCGGCAGCGGCGGCATCACCGGAAAAGGCTTCCTTAACGGCACACAGACCAAGCTCAAATATGTCCCCGAGCAGCACACCGACTTCATCTTCTGCACTATCGGCGAGGAGAAGGGTTTTGTGGGCAGTGTGGCAGTGCTCCTCCTGTTCCTGGCGATGATATTACGCATCATCACGCTGGCCGAGCGCAACCACTCGACCTTCGCCCGTGTCTATGCCTATTGTGTCGCGTCCTATCTCATCTTCCACCTCGCCGTCAACATCGGCATGGTCATCGGACTATGCCCTGTCATCGGTATCCCCCTGCCCTTCTTCAGTTACGGCGGCTCGTCGCTATGGGGCTTTACCTTCTTGCTGTTCATCCTGCTGCGCATCGACGCCGACCGCGGCAACTACGGCTCCTGGTAAATTGGCATTATTTTTGTTATACATTATTATATAGATGCAACGGTTGCTGAAGAAATATTGCTTGACGACGGTGTTGTGCGCCCTGTGTGCAACAGGGACGCTTGACGCCGCACCTCAACTGCCTCTGCCCGAGTCTGCACAGGCTCAGGAACAGGAGGATTCGATAAAGGTGAGTCTCGTCACGTTCTACCCTGGCAGCGAGCCGCATAACATCTGGGGACACAGCGAGATACGCGTCCAGCAAGGACCTGTCGACCTGTACTTCAACTACGGCGTGTTTGACTTCCAGGCGCCTGCATTCATGTGGAGGTTCATGTTGGGTCAGACCGATTATATGTGCCAACCCGTCCCGCGGGCCTATGCTACACTGGGCATGGAAGAGCGACGCATGGTGGAGCAGGAACTCAACCTGCCTCAAGACCGTGCCATTGCCGTCAGGGATTTCTTGTGGAACAACGCTTTACCCGAGAACCGTACCTACCGATATAAATTCTTGAGTGACAACTGCTCTACCCGCCCCCGCGACATCATCGAGATGGCTGCGGGCCCGGGACTGCAATATCCCGCGATGGGCGACAGCGCTGTCACCTATCGTGACATTTTGGCACACTACTGCCGCAACTATGCTTGGGAAAAATTCGGCATCGATCTGGTGCTGGGATGGGATGTGGATACAGTTCTCGACCAGCGTGCCACTATGTTCATCCCCATGCTGCTCATGGATGCGGTAGCCGATGCCACTATCAAGACCGACAGCGTGACCACACCTCTGGTCAAAGCCACCACTGTGCCCATCGACAAGAGCACCGAGGGTAATGTGAGACCACCCACGCCATGGTACCTCTCGCCCATCATTGTCGCCCTGCTCGTGCTGGCGCTGACGCTGCTCGTGAGCGGTTGTGACTGGCGACGTCGCAATGTGTCCAGATGGTTTGACACCATCCTGTTCACTGCTGGCGGCCTGGCAGGCTGCATCCTGTTCTTCCTCATTTTCTTCTCCACTCACGAGGCCACATCACCCAACATCAACATCGTGTGGCTCCACCCGTTGCTGCTCTTGTTAGCCATGCTGCCCTGGTTCAAGAAAACCCGCAATGCCGCCCGCTGGCTCCATGCCCTGAATGCATTGGTTGTTGCCCTGCTCATGCTGGCGTGGCCCTGGCAACCCCAGGTGGGTAACATCGCCTTCTTCCCCTTGATGACAGCGCTGGTGATGCGTTCGTTGACCAACGTCTTCCTGTTGAGTCAACCCACTCGCGGCCCCACCTCCACTAAACACTAACTCCACATTAAACCGCCATTTTTCAGCATAAAGGGTGATTTCTCCTTATATTATAGCCCTTTATCAGTCAAAATATTGTATCTTTGCGGTTTAGATATAATCAACCACAACTATCGAAAAAACAAATCATAACATAACTACAAAAAATGGGACTTAGTGACATTTTGAAATCAATGTTTGGCAATAAGTCATCGCGTGACTTGAAGAAAATCACGCCTATTGTCAACCAAATCAAAGCGATTTATCCTGAAATTGACGCACTCGACCACGATCAGCTGCGACAGCGCACCGCCGACATCCGTCAACAACTCAATGACTCGGTGCAGGATAAACGCGACGAAATCGACCGCATCAAGGCTGAAATCGAGACTCTCGACTATGAGGAGCGCGAACCGCTGTGGAAAAAGGTCGATGACATCCAGAAGGAAATCCTTGACGTACTCGAGGACAAACTCAACGAGGTGTTGCCCACTGTGTTTGCCATCGTAAAGTCCACGGCTCGTCGCTTTGCCGAGAACGAGACCGTCGTTGTTACCGCCACTCAGCTCGACCGCGACCTGGCGGCTCAAGGCAAGGACTTTGTGTCCATCGATGGTGACAAAGCCATCTATACCAACCACTGGATTGCTGGCGGTAACGAGATTACCTGGGACATGGTCCACTATGACGTTCAGCTCATCGGTGGTATCGTGCTGCATCAGGGTAAAATCGCCGAGATGGCCACTGGTGAAGGTAAGACCCTGGTCGCTACCCTACCCGTCTTCCTCAACGGTTTGACCGGCAACGGTGTGCATGTGGTTACCGTCAACGATTACCTGGCCAAGCGCGATAGCGAGTGGATGGGTCCCTTGTACATGTTCCACGGCATGACTGTGGCCTGCATCGACAAGACCGAGCCCAACTCGACCCAACGCCGCGACGCCTACAACTGCGACATCACCTTCGGTACTAACAGTGAGTTCGGTTTCGACTACCTGCGCGACAACATGGCGATGAGGCCCGAGGACATGGTGCAGCGTCCGCACAACTTTGCCATTGTCGATGAGGTCGACAGTGTGCTCATCGACGATGCCCGAACCCCGTTGATCATTTCAGGTCCTGTGCCCAAGGGCGAAGATCAGATGTTCAATGACTTCAAGCCCAACGTGGAGCGCGTTTACAACGCTCAGCGTCAACTGGTGACCGGACTGCTCTCTGATGCCAAGAAGATGATGGCCAGCGACGACCCCGCCACTGTCAAGGAAGGCACATTGAGGCTGTTCCGCGCTTTCAAGGGCCTGCCCAAGTACAAGCCCTTGATCAAGTACTTGAGTGAAGAAGGTGTCAAGAACGCCATGCTCAAGACCGAGGCCTACTACATGCAGGACAACAACCGCGAGATGCCCACCGTGACCGATCCCCTCTACTTCATCATCGATGAGAAAAACAACACCGTCGAGATGACCGATAAGGGTATCGATGTGCTCACCAAGGGCACCGACGATCCTGAATTCTTCATCCTGCCTGACATCGCTGCTCAGCTTTCGGCCGTGACAAACGAGCCGCTTACCGACGAGGAGAAGATGAACAAGAAGGACGAATTGCTCGCTAACTACTCGGTCAAGGCCGAGCGCGTGCACACCGTCACCCAACTCTTGAAGGCCTACACCCTGTTCAACCGCGACGATGAATACATCGTGGACGCCGAGGGCAAGGTGAAGATTGTGGACGAGCAGACGGGTCGTGTGATGGAAGGTCGCCGCTACAGCGACGGTCTGCACCAGGCTATCGAGGCCAAGGAGGGTGTGAACGTCGAGGCTGCAACCCAGACCTTCGCCACCATCACACTGCAGAACTACTTCCGCATGTATCACAAGCTGGCCGGTATGACCGGTACCGCCGAGACCGAGGCTGGTGAGTTCTGGGACATCTACAAACTGGATGTCGTGACCATTCCCACCAACAAGCCTGTCATCCGCAACGATATGCCAGACAGGGTTTACAAGACCCAAAAAGAGAAATTCAACGCTGTGATTGCCGAGATCGAGGCAATGCGCAACTCGGGACGCCCCACCCTGGTGGGTACCACAAGTGTGGAAATCAGTGAACAGTTGAGCCGCATGTTGAGCATGCGTCACATCCCCCACAACGTCTTGAACGCCAAGTTGCACCAAAAGGAGGCCGACATCGTCGCACAAGCCGGTCAGGCCATCGACGGCAAGGGTGTCGTGACCATCGCCACCAACATGGCAGGTCGTGGTACCGATATCAAGCTGTCACCCGAGGTGAAGGCAGCAGGCGGTCTTGCCATCATCGGCACCGAGCGCCACGAGTCACGCCGTGTGGACCGCCAGTTGCGCGGTCGTTCCGGTCGTCAAGGTGACCCGGGTTCTTCGGTATTCTTCGTTTCATTCGAGGACAAACTGATGCGTCTGTTCGCCAGCGAGAGTGTTGTCAAGACGCTCGACCGTCTAGGACTCAAGGACGGTGAAGCCATCGAGAGCAACATGGTCACCAAGAGCATCGAGAATGCACAAAAACGCGTTGAGGAAAACAACTTTGGTATTCGTAAGCACCTGCTTGAGTATGACGATGTGATGAACGCCCAACGCAAGGTGATCTACACCCGTCGCCACCACGCTCTCATCGGTGAGCGCATCGGCTTGGACATCATCAACACCCTCTATGACAGCGTTGAGGATATGGTCGAGAAATACGGTGCCGACGACTTCGAGGACTTCCAGATGCAAGTGCTCAAGACCTATGCAATCGAAACTCCCTTCAATGAGGAGGAATACCGACGCATGGACGACGGCAAGAAGCAGGAAATCCTGTATGATACCGTCCTCAAGACCTTCAACCGCAAGATGGACCGCATGCGCGAGGTGGCCGATCCCATCATCCAAGATATTGTCCAAAGGCAGATTGATGCCGGTGGTGACCCGCACGGTGGACTCATCCGCGTGCCCATCACCGATGGTAAGCGCACCTATGGCATCGTCATCGACATCATGGAAGCGGTCGACACCCACTGCAAGTCGCTCACCAAGGCTTGGCAGAAGGCTGTCATGCTGCTCACCATCGACGATAACTGGAAAGAGCACCTGCGTGAGATGGACCAGTTGCGCCAGAGTGTGCAGAACGCCAGCTATGAGCAGAAAGATCCGCTGGTAATCTACAAGACCGAGGCCTTCAACATCTTCAAGCAGATGGTCGGTGTCATGAACGCCAAGTCCATCGCCATCCTCATGCGCGGCCAGATTCCCGAGGCACCGCCTCAAGAGAATGTGCAGCAGAATGAGCCGCAACCGCGTCGTCCCCGCTATAGCGAGGGCCGCGGCGCAAGCGCCGATCCCAGTAATCCTCAGGGCACTCCCATGGCAGGAAACCGTCCTCAGGGACCTGTCGGCCCCATCCGCAACGAGGGTCCGAAGATCGGCCGCAACGATCCTTGCCCCTGTGGCAGCGGCAAGAAGTACAAGAACTGCCACGGCCGCGGACTGGCTTAAAGCCTGATCGCAGCCCAAGAACAATTCACGCCAGCCCCGTCATGGAGCTGGCGTGAATGTTTTTATTCTCACTGCAACTGCAACGACGCTCACGGCAACTGGTCGTCGATGATGAGACGCAGCCACTGGGCCGTTGTCAAGGGGATGGGACCGGCAGGTTCGCTGGACATCAAGCGCTCGTTGAGTTCGAGCAACAAGGGGCGGGCATCGCTCTCCCCTGCTCGCTCAATAATGGCATGTGCTTGGGGCATCGCACGTTCCATCACCGCAAGTGACGAGGGACGCAACAGGAAACTGCGCCAATACAGCCAGTAAGCGTAATCATAGATGCGTTGGGCATCCTGCGGGTTGTCCAAGTCAACCTCGGCAGCGATGCAGAACTGCCGCGGCACCGGTGCCAGCTCATACTCTTCATCAAGCAACATGTGGAAGGCCATGGCAAGCGCCTCCAATTCAGCATCATGCGGGTCAAGGGCCTCACTTCCTGTCTCACCGGCGATGGTCCACCACATCACAAAGCGCACGTCGTCCTTATTCAGCTCATAGTCCACATAATCCTCGCTGCGGCCATAATGAGGCATGGGGCTACCGTGCCTGTTGTCATGCAGTCGCGAGAAAGAGCGCCACACGCCGCCATCGGCCACCACGTCCTGGAAATAGCCGGTCACAGCAAGCACCACATCACGGCGCACGTCATCGTCAAGCCCTCGCAGCCATGGTGACTCGTCCCACAACTTGGCCAACCGCAACGCGATCCACAGGTAATATTGGTCGGTCACAGCAACCTTGGGATTGTTAGGCTGCCGTTCCATGAAGTCTTTTACGGTGATTTCCATTATTTCACTAAAAATAAAAAAAGCGGGAAAACGTGATTGTCTTCCCGCTGTGGAGGAGCCGCGAGCGGGACTCGAACCCGCGACCTTTTCGTTACGAATGAAATGCTCTACCGACTGAGCTATTGCGGCTTAATACACTGCGATTATTTGCAATGCGGGTGCAAAGGTAATACCTTTTTTCCAATCACCCAAACTTTAATCCACAATTTGTTTGGAGTAGGTGATTTTTGTCTTTGCCCTATCAAGCAATAGTTTCACTATCGCCGGACGCGATACCATGGGCGAAATCTTGGTCACTGTGGTAGTGGTACCGCTGCTGTAGTAATAGGAAGTGGGATAGGTGTAGTAGGTCACATCAACCGGGGTGATGGTGAAGTTAAAATCATCCTCGGTGGCAATACCGCCCTGATTGTTGATGATGTTGAGCACATAGTTGCGCAGTCCCGAGAAAACATATTTCTTGCTGGATGCGTCATACACGGCATAGAACGAGTCCTTGTTGTTGGCGAGGCTGTCGCCGTTGATGAAGTTCTCCTTCTTGGACGTCTTGACCATGAGCAGATAGGTAGGCGGCTGGATATTGTACTCGGTTTCGGGGATGCTCACCGGCAACTCCAGCGAGAGCGAATTGATGATCGCCTGGTTGATGCCGACATTGGCTTTATACTTGTCGATGATGTCCTGGATGGGGAAGCGCACCTGCACCTCATAGCCCGCAGGCGCAGCAATCACGGCTTCTCCCCTATCCACCATGGCAGTGACAGCATCGTCGATGTCATAGTGGATGATGTTGTCCGAGATGATCTCGGGTGTCGAGGCCAGATAGGACTGAGCACGACTGTAGACGGTATCGGTGCCGTCGTCTTTTTTGCCTTTCTGGCGATAATACACGTCAAACTCGGTGGCCTTGATGTTCAGCACATGACCGCTACCATAGCTGTTGGTGATGTAGATGCCCGGGAAAACATCGGCAAACGCCCTGGGCGAAGCAAACTTCTCAGGATTGCTGACGAACGTGTTAAACAAGTCGCGCGCCAACTGGGTGGGCATGGGAATGGAAATCACACGCACAGTGTCATACTCGGCAGTACCCGATACATAGGACGTGGAAACTTCCATCCATCCCGATGTGGGAGAATAGGGCTCCGAGGCCAGCAGATCATCGCTATTGTAGTAGCCCGTCGGATCAAAGTCACTAAAGATGGGAGTGGGCAAAGCCTGGTTGAGGCCATACACGTCAAGACGCATCGGTGCCTGCGGGTCACCAGTGTAGCCATTGCTATAAGGCAGCCTGAGCTTCAAACGGCAGGAATCAATCAACTCGGCCGTGACACCAGTCGTGTCGATGTTGGCTGCAGGCATCCACATGGTGACCGCCGACGCGGTGAGCGAGCCGTAGCCATCGGCTTGAAGCGCGCCCAGCATCTTTGTGCTGGTGCGCATCTGCACGCGGTCATTGTGCACCGAGTGCCCTGTGATGACAAATGAAGAATCTTCAATGATTGACGACACGCTATCGGTAATCGTCACACCGATGGTATCGTCGGTACATGCATACAAGCCAAGCAGCATTGCCGCCGCAAGTATCACATTGAACAATTGTCTCATATTCTCGAAATGAAAAGTGCAGTTTATTTGAAGAATATCAAAAAACTCGTCAAGATGGGGAGAAGATCAATCAAAAAGTGAATCATAGAACGGCTTCACCTTCTGGAGATCGGCATCTTCCATGAGCTGCAAACGAGGCATATCGCCTGCAGCAGCAAGCACAGCATCACTCACGCCATCCTCACACTGGATGACTGCATCACAGTAATTGAGGGAATAAGTCATGAGCTCATCCAGATTCAATTCTTTACCCATGATGGGCTTGAGCGCGTTCTTGGGGATACCATCCATGTGCATCTTCTCAGCCAAACGGGAATTGATCGGGCCGGCTATCTCCTCGTTGCACAGCGCGGTCACAATCTTGGCGTCACGGAAGGAGGGATCGTCGCCGTACAAGGTGCGGATGTAAACCGGTGCAAGTGCCGAAATCCAACCAGTGCACTGGATGATGTCGGGCATCCAACGCATCTTGCGAATGGACTCGATGACCGCACGCACAAAGAACATGCTGCGCTCGTCATTGTCCTCGGGAGACACATTCATCTCCAACTCGTCGATGCGGTTGCTGGCAAAATAATCCTCGTTATAGATGAAATATACCTGAAAATGCGCCTGTTGCAGAGTCGCTACCTTGATGATGAGAGGATGGTCGGTGTCATCAATGATCACATTCATGCCCGACAGTCTGATCATCTCATGCAACTGGTTGCTGCGCTCGGCAATCATGCCATACTTGGGCATGAAGGTACGCTCTTCAATTCCATGCTCCTTGATGGTTTGCGGCAGAAGCCTGCCGATCTGGGACAAACGCCTCTCGGGCACATAGGGTGCAATCTCCTGCGATATAAATAAGACTTTCTTTACGTCCATGTCTTTTTCTTCTTAATTAAATGCAAAGATAGCAATTTTTTTCCTTTTAACCTCGAAATAATCGGCCCAATAGGAATTTTTTAAGTAAAAACATCAGGATTTTAACATCTTCTAATCATTTTTGAAGACCTTTCTAAACCCTTTTTGAACATGCCTGCGCAATGGAAAAACAAAAAATCATCCAAAATTTTCGTCAATAAATCAAAAAAAATGTAATCAACTTATACAACCTATTGAAAAACTGCGTATATTTGCAACTTGAGTAAGGATAAAAAAGATTGGGAATGTTGACACAGATTTACAACGGTCAGGTGCTCACTCCCGAGGGTTGGGTGCGCGGTGGCTCGGTCATCATCGAGGACTCACGCATCAAGGAAGTGAGCAAGAGCAGCCGCCAACTCGAGGGAATGGACAAAGCCATCGACGCCCACAACATGTATGTGGTGCCCGGTGGCATTGACCTGCATTGCCATGGCGGTGGCGGCAGCGACTTCCAGGAGTGCACCCGCGAAGCCTTTGAGACTGTGGCACAGACCCATCTGCGGCACGGCACAACCGCCATCTATGCCACTCTTTCCTCCTCACCCTTGGACATGATGGAACGGGCCTGCCAGACCTGCGACGAGATGATGCGCGAGCCTGCATCGACCATCATGGGCATGCACATGGAGGGACCTTACTTCAACCCGAGCAAGGCCGGAGCCCAGATGCCCGAAGTCATCCGCATTCCTGACCCCACCGAATACCGCCACATCGTCGAGGACTTTGACTGCATGCGCCGCTGGTCCAGCGCACCCGAACTGCCTGGTGCCGTCGAGATGGGCAAGTACATCACCGGCAAGGGCATCATCGCCGCTATCGGTCACACCGCTGCCGAGTATCCTCAAGTCAAGGAAGCATGGGACGCTGGCTACACCCTGGCGACCCATTTCTATAACGGCATGCCTGGATTCCACAACGTCCGCGAGTTCAAGCACGCCGGCACTGTCGAGAGCGTCTATCTGTTCGAGGACATGGCAGTCGAGGTCATTGCCGACGGCATACACGTCCCCTCCACCCTGCTCAACCTGGTCTATCACATCAAGGGCGTGGAACACAC